>CASBQJ010000231.1 GCA_949127705.1 Synechococcales cyanobacterium PMM_0085 | reverse complement strand
TACCAACACATTACTCTCCAATTGCAATGCTGTCCCTGATCCTGGCCCTGGCCCTGGCATCCCGGTTGGTGCCTGCTATCAAGTTCTTCCTGCTGAAATCCAGGTGCGTACTGCCCCCTACGGCGGATACTTGGCAACTGTATTTACCAACGAGCGCGTCTACGCCACAAACCCACCCCAACGCCAAACGACCCCCGATGGTCGGGTCTGGCTGCGGGCCTATTACAAAGGCACGACTAACCTTGGCTGGCTGGCAGAAACGGGCACCAACGGCTTAGGGTTAAATCTGGGTCGCTGTAACTGAGGCGGGTGGATAACCTAGCCTGCATCAATTCTGGATCCCTCTTAGGCTGAGAGGAATCGAGAGCCATAGATTTGGTGGTAAAAGGCTTGATACTAACCTGACAGCAGCGGTTGCCACCAGTCGGTATAGGTTAGGTACCACTGCACGGTTTGCCGTAGTCCAGTCTCTAATGTTTCAGCAGGGACCCAGCCCAATTCTGTTTGGATTTTGGTAGCGTTAATGGCGTAACGGCGATCGTGCCCGGGTCGGTCTGTGACATAAGTAATCAATTCTTGGCAAGGCCGCACGGGTAAATTGGGCGCTAATTCATTCATTAGGTCACACAGGGTGTGCACCAAATCAATATTTTTTACTTCGTTATTGCCGCCAATGTTATAGGTTTCGCCCGGTGTGCCGCGATCAACTACGGCGTCGAGAGCTTGACAGTGATCGCCCACATACAGCCAGTCGCGGACGTTTTGCCCATCGCCGTATATGGGCAGCGGTTTACCCATCAAAATGTTGAGGCACACCAGTGGGATTAGCTTTTCGGGGAAGTGAAATGGGCCATAGTTGTTGGAGCAGTTGGTAATGAGGGTGGGCAGGCCGTAGGTGTGGAAGTAGGCTCTAGCCAAATGGTCGCTGCCGGCTTTGGAGGCGGAGTAAGGGCTGTTGGGGGCGTAGGGGGTCGTTTCTGAAAAGGGCGGATCGGTGGGACTGAGGCTGCCGTAAACTTCGTCGGTCGAGACATGGAGGAAGCGATAGTGGGAGGGCTGGCGGTTAGCATCCCAATGCTGCCGAAAGGCGTCGAGCAGGGTGAAGCTGCCGACCATGTTGGTTTGCACGAAGGCGGCAGGGCCTGAGATGGAGCGATCGACGTGGGATTCGGCGGCGAGATGGGCAATGGTATCGATCGCCTCTGCCTTTAGCAGCTCTTCTACTAGAGGGCGATCGCAAATATTGCCGTGGACAAACCGGAAATTAGGATGGGTCTCCAGCGGTGCCAGGGTGCTGCGATTGCCCGCATAGGTCAGGGCATCGAGAACCACGAGGCGATCGCCTGGATACTGGGCTGCCCAATAATGCACCAGGTTAGCGGCAATAAACCCAGCACCACCGGTCACCAATACCCGGCGGGGCGGTCTCGAATGGAGCTGTTCAGTCAAAGGAGTCAAGGTCACAATTACACCAGATCAATTTGGCAATCATCGCCGATCATAAATCGCAGCGCCTTTGGCCGTTGGGGAGCGACCCGCAGCTGTGCTCGCTGACCAATGACGCTATCCACAATCCGTTGATGGATGCCGACAATGTGAGCACCCTGCAAAATCATGCTGTGCTCTAGATCGGTGTCAATCAGCGTCACATCATCGGCGATGCTGCTATAAGGGCCAATAAAACAGTTCTCAATATGGCAATTGTTGCCAATTGTGACCGCACCTCGAATAGTGGAGTTAATTATTTTTGTGCCCGTGCCAATTTTTACCCGCCCAATCACCTGGCTTCGCGCGTCCACCTCGCCACACAGTTCTGCTTGCAGCTGGGTATCTAAAATCAGCCGATTGGCCTCCAGTAGGTCATCTTTCTTCCCCGTATCCAGCCACCAGCCTTTGAGAGGAAAGGCTTCTACTTTCTTCTCCCAATCAATTAACGTTTGAATCGCGTCCGTAATTTCTAGTTCACCGCGTGCCGATGGCTGAATTTGGGCGATCGCCTCATGAATGGTCGGCGCAAACAGGTAAACCCCAACCAGCGCCAGGTCTGACGGTGGCACCTGAGGCTTTTCGACTAGTCGCACCACGCCCCCTTGAGAATTTACCTCCGCTACCCCAAAGGCTGTGGGGTTAGGCACGGCGCAAAGCAAGATTAGCGAATCGAGCTGGTTGCGTTTGAACTGATCGATTAAGGGAGCCAAGCTGCCTTCGACCAAGTTATCGCCCAGGTACATGACAAAGGGCGTATCGCTCAGAAACGGCTGAGCAATTTTCACCGCATGGGCTAAGCCAGCAGGCCGATCTTGGAGAATGTAGGTAATTTGCGCCCCGAAGCGATCGCCATTGCCTGTTTTGGTTTTTACCTCGTCTCCGGTTTCGGGGCTAATAATAATCCCAATGTCGGTAATGCCTGCTGCCACGAGCGACTCCAGCCCATACCAGAGAATCGGCTTATTGGCGACAGGCACTAGCTGTTTGGCACCTGTGTGAGTGAGCGGGCGCAGGCGCGTACCTTTACCGCCCGATAGAACAATGGCTTTCATAGGTGTTTGAGTAAAGGTCTGTAAGCATTTGCTGGAGTCCTCGCTGCCAGGGTGGGGGATCGCTGCCCAGCAATGCGGCTGTCTTGTGGCCAGATAATACGGAGTAGGCTGGCCGCTGAGCCAGCGTTGGATACTCGGCGGTTGAAATTGGAATGACCCGTTGAACGGTTAACGGAAAGCCCAGCGATCGCGCCTGGGCAAAAATGGCGACCGCAAAGTCATACCAACTAGCTACCCCGGCATTGGTGAAGTGATAAATCCCGGTTGGCGGCATCAGAAATGTGTCTAAACTGCTGGCTGGCTGGGTCGTGGTATTGAGGGATTGCTCTGTGAATCCGGCGATCGCCGTCGCTAAATCGCGCGCCCAGGTAGGGCTGCCAATTTGATCAGCCACGACTTTGATTTCCTGCCGCTCTGCCCCTAGCCGCAGCATCGTTTTCACAAAGTTTGTCTGGCCGTAAACACCATAGATCCAGGCGGTGCGGAGGATGATGTAACCCGGTGCGATGCCAAACACGCCTTGAATGCCAACTTCACCCAGCCGTTTCGATTGAGCGTAGGCTCCAATCGGATGGGGCAGGTCGTTTTCTAAATAAGGCGTCTGCTTTGTGCCGTCAAACACATAGTCCGTCGAAAGATGAATTAAGGTGGCCTGGGAGGCTTTGGCTAACTCTGCTAAGATGCGCGGGGCAGTTCCATTGATTGCATTTGCCAGATCTACATGGTTTTCGGCTTGATCGACCGCTGTATAGGCAGCAGCATTGATAATCACATCCGGCTGCATCTTCCCGATAGTCTGGCGAATTTGAGCCGGACAGGTGAGATCCAACAGAGTGCGATCGCCAGCAATGACCTCACCCAAGGGCGCTAGCACTTGCAGCAGTTCTCGTCCGACCTGCCCATTGGCACCGGTGACTAAAATTCGGCTCATACAAACACCTCCGCATCACAAAATGGCTGACCAGCCTGGTCTTTGGCGGACAGGATCGGGTCACCGTTCAGCTGCCAAGCGATCGCCAAATCTGGATCATTCCAAATAATGCAGCGTTCCTGCTGGGGGGCGTAATAATTAGTCGTTTTATATAGCACCTCTGCCACCTCAGAGCGCACCCCAAACCCGTGGGCAAACCCCGGCGGAATCCATAGCTGATAACGATTGATGGCACTTAACTCATAGCTTACCCATTGCCCAAAGGTAGGAGATGACTGCCTTAGATCGACCGCCACGTCGAAAATGCTGCCGACTGTTGCACTGACCAGTTTTCCCTGGGCTTGCTCGATTTGGTAATGTAGTCCCCGCAATACATTTTGGTGCGATCGCGAGTAGTTATCTTGCACAAAACGAACCTGCAACCCGGTTTTGGCTTGGAATACTGTTTCGTTATAGTGTTCAAAAAAGTAGCCACGGCTGTCTTCAAACACATTGGGTTGAAACAGCAAAACGTCAGGAATTTCGGTGGGAAAAATCTTCATATAGTTTAGTTAGCTGACTAATCTTAGCGGGAATGCCAACGGCTGTAGCTCTGGGCGGAATATCGCGTAAGACAACGGCATTTGCGCCAATCGTGGCATCATCACCCACACTAATTTTGCCCAAAATCGCTGCGCCTGCACCTACACTAACCCGTGCGCCCAATTTGGGTGCCTCTAGCGGGCGATCGCAGTATCGGTTGCCCAGCGTCACGCCCTGTCGGATCACGCTGTCGTCGCCAATGGCGCAGTGACCGTGAATCACAATCCCACTTTGATGTTCAATCACGACCCGTCGCCCGAGCTGCACCGTATAGGGCAACTCAATTCCATAGACATTGCGCACATGGCGGAACAGTGCTCGATACAGCAGGCTGAAGGGGGCACGCAGCAGTTTCGGCTTCAGCGTCATCCGCCAGACGCCAAACCGCTGCACGGCCACAGCCCGAAATCCTGGCTTGGTCCAATCACACCCGTGCGCCACCCAATCTTCTTTAATTTGCTGCCATAGTGTAAGTGCTGTATGGGGCTGGCGGGTGCCTTTAACAAATACGCTATTTTTCAAAAAATCACTCCATAGCTGCGGCGGATCAACATTGGGTTTGTGCTGAAGCGATCGCCGGACTTGCCAAAGCCCATAGGCCGTTGCCCATGCAGCATCGGTCACGGCGGCATACAGCCAGCCATGATTTTTGAGAAAATAGCGGCGGCGCGAGTCGAACCAATATTGGGGACGGCGCTGAGTGGAGCAAGTTGGATGCGTCACGCCAGAACTTTGACCCACCAAATGCACGACATGGCTCTGGGGTACATACCAGCAGCTCCATCCCGCTCGACGAGCCTGCAAACAAAAATCCATCTCTTCGTAGTACATAAAGTACGCTTCATCCAATAGCCCGGTTGCCTCAAATACCTGACGCCGGACGATCATGCTGGCTCCTGCTACCCAGTCGGTGGCGATCGCCTCGTCCACCACAGGCGGTGCGGCTACCCAACGGGCTAACAGTTTAGAGACGACGCCGAGCTGTAACGCGGCATCGACTTCGCTGCCCAATGAATGAAACCGGAAGGCCGAGCGCTGAGGGGTGCCATCGGGATCTTCCAAGCGGCTCCCGGCAATCCCTACCTGGGGATGCTGATCCATGAATGCAACGAGCTGTTGCAGCCCTGCTGGTCGAACCACCGTATCGGGATTGAGCAACAGGATGTAAGCGGGTGGCGCTGCCGACTGGAGTGCAGGGCAGATGGCGGCATTGTTGCCGTAGGCGAATCCCCCATTATGCTCTAGGGGCATTAGTGTAACCCACGCCCCCCAAGCTTCGGTGGCGATCGCCTCTGCAATGTGTGCAACCGAATTGTCGCCTGACAGGTTGTCGGTGACGACGACATGGGTATCCGGCATTGCTTGGATTTCGGGAGCCAGCGATCGCAGTGCCTCGATGGTGAGGTCTGGGGTGCGGTAGTTGACCATAACTACCAGCAAGCGCACAGAAGATGGAATGAGGTTAATCATGAGGAAGAAAAGCCAAAGCGGGCATGCTTCAATCAGCATGCCCGCTTTGTGAACTGTTCTATCGCGCCCCAGTTCTGCATCGCCACAGCCCGATCGCGTGCCAGCATAGGGATGAGCCAGGGCAAAAACTGCTGTGCTGAGGCGTTTGGTTGAGGCTGTGTTGACCGTTGCTTAAAACAAGGCGGCACCCAGATTCGAACTGGGGGTGGAGGTTTTGCAGACCTCTGCCTTACCACTTGGCGATGCCGCCGCACATGCTCTGGAATGACATTGTATCATCATACCTGCTGGCTTGTTAACTACCAAATACAGGTGAACTAAAAGCTCCAGTTAAGATTAGGGCTAGGATTAATGAGGCGGCCTAGCTTAATTTAGGGCTTGCCATCTGGGCGATCGCCTTCTAATCTCAGCCTTACCTAGTCTAAACAGCCTAAT
>CASBQJ010000230.1 GCA_949127705.1 Synechococcales cyanobacterium PMM_0085 | reverse complement strand
TCGGCTGCTGGTTTGCGGTCGGGGTTGATTTAGTCATCTTTACTCAAGTCAGCTCCTCAGCGAGCGGCGTTGACCAACCTGATACAAATTCTTAAACAGATTGCTATCAACAGATTGCTATCAATTTAACGGGTTGAATCCGTGAGTTATATCCTTCGAATTAAAGATATCAACAGTTCACAAGGACAAGCACTGAATCAAACGTCATTTTTTGAGCGGCAATGATCAATGTCCTGTATCATGCTAACGCTCAGCCTCTGCTTGTGGATCACCCGGTGTAAAGCTATCAAACTACGACACTTAAACTCACCCCAACTTAAGGCTAAGGAGATACAGCAGTCGCTGGATCTAGAGGGGCTTGAACCTCAGTCGTAGAAAAACGGCTGAGGCGGGGCAGCGGAACTGAGGAATTGGGTACTGTAGAGCCTGTGGGCAGCGGAGTGGCAGGCCGCGTGGGTGCAGGGGAAGGTCTGGAACCCTGAACGGCGGCAGGTGACTGAGCAGGTGGGATAGGTGCTGGGTTTCGGAGGGCGATCGCCGCCGGGATTAGCAGCTGATCAAAGTCGGTTTGCTGTTGCAGCTGTTGGGTAGACGACAGCAGATTTTCTAGTCCCTGAATCAGATCGCGGATATTACTGCGCACGGCTGGATCTCCAGTTAACTCATCCAAATCTGAGGTAATTTTCTCCGCATTTTGAAAGGTGGCGCGGGCAGAATCTAACGTTTGCTGGAGCATCAGGGCATTTTCGGGACTGCCCAAACTATCCGTCAACGTGCGAAACGTAGCCGAAGCACGAGCCGCATTGGTAGAAAGCGCTTGCAAATTTTGGACAAATTCACCCTCTTCCACCAGCGGTGCTAGCCGTGTCGCCACCACCCGCAGCTGGCTGCTGGTTTCATTGACGTTGAGCAGCGTGCTGTTAATGGCCGAGCGATTGCTGGTGATCAGACTATTCACCTGAGCCGCCGTTAACCCAATCTCGTTGGCGGCTTGCCCCACAGCTGTCGTCGTCGCATTAGCAGAACCCGAAAGCACTCGTAACTCTTGCTGCACCGACTTAGTCAGCGTCGTCACTTCGCCGGCCAGCGTGGTGACGCCCGCTGCCGCCCGCGAGGAGTTGCGCGTCAGCGACTGAATGTTGCCAAACAAAATTGGGTCGGCTAGTTGATTAGACAGCCGAATGGTGGAGCTAATCAGCGCGTCGAAGGTGACTCCAACTTCCCCACGCAGGCGATCGCCATCGCAGATAATAGCGCTGCCTTTGCAGTCAGCCGCGAACGGATTCGTCGCCACCTCAGCCGTCAGCTCTGTAATCGGCGTAATATCGACGGCTGTTTCGCCAATTAACCCCGCCTGATTCGATTGAATCAACGAGTCGCGCGGGATTTTTAGGGTAGCGGGTGAAATCTGCATTTCTACCTCAGCAAATTGGTCGGCTGGACGAATTTTCTGCACCCTGCCGACTACCACGCCCCGGTAGCGCACAGAGGAACCCGTTTGCATCCCCACAGCACTGGGAAAATTGACTACCACTTGGTAGCTACGATTGCCTAGGCTTAAGCCTCGTAGCCACAGCAATATTCCCCCCAATGTTCCTAACCCCAACAAAATGAGCAAGCCGACAGAGCCTTCTCGAACAGTTCGCGATCGCATTAATCTCTCCTCACATCAGCACATCTCAGCCAGCAGACGGGTGAGATTTAACGGCAGGTGTTTCCCAAGGCCAATCTACCATCAAACCTAATGCCTCTTGACTAGGGTTTGAGTGTCCTGCACCACAGGCGCACTCAACGTTGAATCTCATTTTTAATCGAATTTTCGGTAATTACACAGTAGTGCAGGCCAGTTTCTGATTCGATCGATGCCGCAGTGACAATGTCCCACTCGTGAGCCAGATGTTTGCGAGCGAGACGCTCGCACTGCCCCAACCATGCCCCAACCACCTGAATTAACCCAACCACCATAACTGTCACAAATGGGATCTAGATTTGCGTCCCACGCTACATAGTTCGGTAAACCGCACCGACAGCAGTTGTAGTGTGACCCCATAGTCCGCTAAATTAGCACTCAGGGGTTGAGAGTGCTAACTCTGTTGGCAATCGGCTATTAACGGTAAGTTATTAGCCTTAGCGATGCAAGCCTGACCAAGTAAGGGTTGAGATTACCCCCATGGTGTCAGAAGTTGCAGCGTTTCTGTGCTAACGGCCTGCCGTTTTTAACGGAAAGCAAATCGCAACCCTGTTGCAACACTAATTCAGTCTGGAGAAACTTAGTATGGCTGCTGTATCTCTGAGCGTTTCTACCGTAAAGCCGCTGGGCGATCGCGTCTTTGTGAAGGTGAGCGCCTCCGAAGAGAAGACCGCTGGCGGAATCTTCCTCCCGGACAATGCAAAAGAAAAGCCACAAGTGGGCGAAGTGGCACAGGTCGGTCCTGGCAAGCGCAATGACGACGGTACCCGCCAAGATTTAGAAGTCAGTGTAGGCGACAAGGTTTTGTACTCCAAGTACGCTGGCACCGACATCAAACTTGGCTCCGATGACTACGTTTTGCTGTCTGAGAAGGACATCTTGGCAATCGTAGATTAGTTAGATTTTAGCCAGTCCCGTGCAGGCGCTAGGCAAAACTATCCCTGCACAGTTCGCGGCTAACCCATCGACTCTAATCTTGTCAACCGCTATTCAATTAATTACCCAAGGCTAAGAAGACTTATGGCTAAGCGCATTATTTACAACGAAAACGCCCGTCGTGCCCTAGAGCGCGGGATCGATATTTTGGCAGAAGCCGTTGCGGTAACCCTGGGGCCGAAGGGACGCAACGTCGTGTTAGAGAAGAAGTTTGGCGCGCCTCAAATCGTCAACGACGGCGTTACGATTGCCAAAGAAATTGAACTAGAAGACCATATCGAAAATACGGGTGTGGCGCTGATCCGTCAGGCCGCTTCCAAAACCAACGATGCAGCGGGCGACGGCACCACCACCGCTACTGTCTTGGCTCACGCCATGGTCAAAGAAGGTCTGCGTAACGTGGCAGCAGGCTCTAACGCTATTTCCTTGAAGCGCGGCATCGACAAAGCCACTGGCTTCTTGGTAGAGCAAAT
>CASBQJ010000229.1 GCA_949127705.1 Synechococcales cyanobacterium PMM_0085 | reverse complement strand
ATTTGCAGAAGTTCCGGGAGCCTTCCTTTTGCGGGTTCGGGGCAACATCGCTCCGACCTTCGTGAAACGGCTCTCCTATGGCAGCGCATTGGTCTCAGTGAAAATCGGCGGAGGCCAAGCCCCCATCGTCGTGCGTGAAATCCGCGGGCGCGTGCTTCGCACCAAGAGCCGGTGGGTGAATGTGCGCTTTTGGACCAACTTTCTCGACATCGAACAATACCCGGCCAAAGAGCTGCTGGCTCTCTACGCCAGACGCTGGGAACACGAACTCGTGTATCGCCAGATCAAGGTGGACATGCGCCAGTCTGCGTTGCTCAAGAGCCACACGGTTCACACGGCCGCCCAAGAAGTGGGGCCCTTGTTTTGGCCCATGCCATCGTGGCTCAATCCCGAATCGATGTCGCGGCGCAGGCCGGATGCGAAGTGACCCGCATTAGCTTTGGAAAAGCACTCGCTTTCGTGCAGTCTCTCTGGGCCGTTCTGGCAGAAGGCGAGGGAATTATCAACGACAAGCAATCCGCCGCGCTCGTGGAGCGGGCTATATTCCGACTTGCTCAGACGATCTTACCAGAGAGACGAAAGAGATCCTGCCCACGAAAGGCGCGCCAACCCGTCAGTAGCTGGCCCAGACTTACTGAAAACACCTACGAAACAGGGGGAATTAAATACAAAGTCCTAAAAACTTATGCCTAATTCCCCAACGGCATTGGGCTTAGGGGATGCAGTGGCTTCAGTCAACCTACACGATTCGTCACAACGTGAAGCAAAAGCTCCGAGGTCATTTATTTCAGGGCCGCTACTAAGGGAGAATCGCGTGATCTAAAAGCTTGCTAATAAACTTGAAATATCAATGGGCAAGGCCCGCCCCCTTTGACCACTTCGATGCTCTCATTTGGCTCCTCGTATCAGGATTTCCGTGGGGTGAGCCAAGCCAGGACCATAGTCATGAGCGACGGCAAAAAGGTGAGCGTGACCAGAGTTGAGAACAGCAATCCAAACAACACGATGGCACCCACGCCGCGATAAAGTTCCGTGCCTGCACCGGGGATAAAAACCAAGGGAGCCAGGCCGCAAACCGTGGTGATTGTGGTCATCAGAATTGGCCGTAACCGCTCCTCGATGGCACTCTGAACGGCCTGTGCCGCGGCCATTCCATGATCCCGGAAATTTTGCAGGGACTGGTCCACGATCAGAATGGGATTGTTCACCACTGTTCCCAAAAGAATCAGGAAACCCAGCATGGTGATCATATCAAAAGGCTGCTGGATGGCCGTGAGACCAATCCACGGAAGCAGTGCCCCGACCGCATTGAGCAGCCAGAGTCCAAGAATCCCGCCTGCAATGCCAAGGGGAACCGTCGCCATAATGATCCACGGATATCCCCAATGACGGTAAATCACGACCAACAAGAGATAGCAAAGGAGGATGGAAACAACAAAGTTGCCTCCCAGGGCTTTTCGGGTTTCCATGAGTTGGTCGCTGGCTCCGGAGAGGTCAATGCTCACGCCTGGGGGCAACTCGCCATCCATGCGCATGGGGTCCACAACCTGCTCTTGGACGAGACCCACGGCGGTTTCGAGGGCAATCGAGCGGGGAGGAATCACATTCAGGGTCACCGTGCGCCGGCCGTTCACTCGTCGAATGGAGTCGGTATCGACGGTCTCGAGAATCTCAGCAACCGCACTCAGGGGAATCACCGCCCCCTGTGGGGAAGAAACAGCCAGGTCATCCAGGCGTTCCAGCGATTGTTTGGACCCGGCGGTGCTGTAGAGAAAGATATCGATTTTGTCATCTCCAAGGAAATATTCGTCCACATAAGCGCCATCGGTGAGTGCTGCGACGGCGTAACCGAACTCTTCGGTGGTGAATCCCAGTTCGGCCGCCCGATCCCAGCGTGGTCGCACTTCAATAAGCGGTTGTCCCAGCGTGAGTGAGGACGGGTCAGAATTGATTTGCGCCCCGGGGATCACGTCCTCAGCCCGCCGGAAGGCTGACAGCGCGACCTCATAAATCGGGGCAAGTTCGGGACCGCTGATATCAAGATTTACGCTGCGGGTGCCCCCATCATTGCTGGAAATGATGGAGCCGCGGGAGGAAAATCCCCGCATCCCCGGGTATTGGGTAAATCGCTCCGAGATAATCTCCATGAGAGCATTGATTTGTTTGGGATCTTTCGTTTCGGCGATCACGCGCAACGACTCGGGCTGCACGCCGAGAATAAACATCAGCAGCGCCGGAATCCGGCTTTTTCCTGAATCAAAATTCGCAGGATCATCGTCCAGAGCGGGAAGGAAATCCCTTTGGATTCCTGCGGCGATGGCATCCATTTCGGCCAGGTTGGAGCCGGGGGGCGCAAAGAGAAGGGAGAAGGTTTTAGCTTCTTCACCCTCGGGGAGATACTCCGCCGGGGGCGTGAGGAAGATCAGCGAGGCTAAGGTGATGCCAACGGCGGAGACTAAGCATAGAAGCCGTCGTGGCAGGGTCGCTGTGAGCCAGGAAACGCTACCCAGGATCTGAGTTTTGAAAGGTGCCCATGCCTCTTTGCTATGCTCGAAGTTTCCAAATTTCAAACGCGCACACGCTGCGGGCACGACGGTTACGGCCACCACAAGGGAAGTCAGGATCGCTGCCGAGATGGCAATGGCGATATCGGAGTAGAGCTGACCGGCCTCCTGCTGAACAAAAAGCACAGGGGCAAACACAAGGATCGTGGTCAGTGTGGATGCCAAAACCGCCGGCCAAACAGCACGGACCCCGGCAATGGCCGCCTGAAATCCCTTCAACCCCCGCTGCCGGTGACGTTCGATACTTTCCAAAACCACAATCGTGTTATCGAGGGTCATACCAATCGCAAACGCGATGCCGGCGAGGGAGATAACATTGATGGTTCGCCCCGTGAGAAGAAGCCCGATGAAGGCTGCCACCGTGCAGATCGGAATTCCGCACATCCCTACAAGGGTTGCCGGCACGGACCGAAGAAAAAGAAACATCACGACGGAGGCTAACACCGCGCCAATCATCAAATTCTGCCAGACGTTGGCGACGGAGGCTTGCACGTACCGCACATCATCGGACACCAGTCTTGCCTGCAGGCCCTCAGGCTCCAGCACGTCTTTGTTTAGGCGCTCCATGACTGGCCCGAGGGCCTCTTTTATGGCAATCACATTCGAGCCAATCTCGCGGCGCACGGCAAGTGTCAGAGAAGGATTACCCGAAGAAAATGAGCGGTCTCGAATCTCGAAGTGCCCGAGCTTGATTTCCGCGACATCGGAGAGGCGGGTGATCGCGTCGCCTTGCCTTTGAAGAATGAGGTTTCCCATATCCTCAATGGAGTCAAACCGCCCCACCGTTCTCAGAAGGTACCGGCGTTTTCCGCTATCCACATCCCCGCCGGAAACATCGCGATTGCGAGATCTCACCGCATCCCTCAACTCCGTGAGCGTGATGCCACGTTGAGCCAGTCGCGAAGGGTCCACGAGGATCTGAATCTGACGCTCCGCCCCGCCCCACAACGCCACCTGCGAAACTCCCGGAACTCTCTCCATGCGCGTGCGGACTTCGTCATCCACAAAGTCGCGAACCATGTTCATATCCAGATTTTTCGGATTCCCAGACAGCGTGCTAACCGAAAAAAACAGGAAGGCGTTGCTGGAGAAGGAACTCGTAAACAAAACCGGTTCATCAACATTCTCCGGATAGGCGGGCACTTGGCTCAAGGCGTTGTTGACGCGGATGAGGGACTCATTGATATCTGTGCCAAAAGGGAACTCCAATTGAATCGTGGCCTGGCCCGTGGAGGCCGTGGAAATCATTCGCTGCAAGTTTGGCAGGTTGCGTAGGAACTCTTCTTGTTCCACCACAATCTCCTGCTCCACGTCCTGCGGCGTGGCACCGCCCGGCCACCGCGTTTCAATGGTGATCGTGCGCACTTCCAGATCGGGAATCATCTGCACCGGCACCCGCGTGGCAGCCAGGATTCCGAAGATCAGAATGATCAAAACCCCGACCGTCAGCAGCGTCCCTCGCCGGATAAGATACTCGATCATCGCGGGTTTACTCCGAAGAGGGATTTTTCAAGATTTTTATGGCTTGTCCCTCACGAAGGGTTTCATTGCCACGCAGCACGACCTGCTGACCTTCCTTCAAACCCTCCAGGATTTCGACCCTGCCGGAGAGCGTCTTGCCAATACGAATGACTTGGGACCTCACGCTGGGAGCCTCCGGATCGTCATTCACAACCCAAGCCGTGACGCCTCCATCGGGTTGCCGCACAGTGGCATCCTGCGGAATGGTCAATACATCTCCGGGATTTTGAATCTGAAAAATGGCCCGCCCGGAAACACCAGGTGACATCACGTTTGGAGGAGCATCCACGGTCAATCGCAGCAGGAACGTCCTCGCCACGGGATCCTTGACCGGCACTTTGGTAAGAATTTTTGCAGAGAATTCCTCGGTCGGCAGCGAGTCAAGTCTCACCATCGTTGGCGTATCAAGCGCCAATTCCGTGAATCGCTCCTGAGGCACTTGCACATCAAACCGAACCGCATCGACCTCCACCAAATCCAGAACCGGAACCCCCGTTTGAACCCACTCGCCCACCTCGGTCAGCTTAGCACTGATCACGCCGGCGTAAGGCGCAAGCACGCGGTGACGGTTCACAATCTCAGCTTGTTCCCGCACGTTCACTTCCAACTGCTTCACCGCCGCCACTTTTACGCCCAGGGCGGACTGACGCGCCTCCGCTTCGGTTTTGGGAATTCCCCCGGATTTCACCAGCTTTTGCCCTTCCTCGTTGAGGCGCTTTAACTCGGTCAGTTCGCTCTCAGATTCCTTCAAGGCTTCCCTTGCTCGCTCCAACGCCAAGTTGGCCAGCGCATCGTCCAACGCAATCAAGACCTCGCCCTCTTTCACCCGGCTCCCGGCATCCACGCGAACGTTGCTCACCAACCCAGCCGTCCTCGCAGACAATGAGGAGCGCCGCTCCGCAGTGACCGTTCCACTCACCTCCACCACATCTTGCATGCCCCCGCGAGTCACAGCGGCCACTGTGACAGGAGCCCCCGATTCGGCGCAAACATGGGCGATGGACCCGAGGACTAGGGATGCACCAATAAGAAATCTGGGTAAGTCAATTATCCGCATTGGACCGCATCATCAATCAATCTGTTCTGTTCTGCAACCGTGCAATGAAGCGCCCCGCAATGGCTGGCGTGGTCATCTGACCCCGGCGTTGCCTTCACCTCTGTGACCTCCGTGGCTCTGTGTGAACGTCGTTATGGAGGGGATCACACAGAAGCACAGGGGCTACAGAGGATACGGAGAACGAGGCTGGTGATGGGATGGGGTGGATGGATCGGTTCACAAAAAAGTTTTCGGTTTTCAGCGGGAGATTCCCTTGTGGGCTTGGCGGGTCTCGCAAACCTTCGAGAAAGGCAAAAAGGAGCAAAAAGTGTACGAAAAGGCATGCGAAAAGGTGAAAAGGGGTCAGGCATGAATGGCACTAACTTAAGCGACCAAGCACCAACGGTGCGTCTTAAACCAGCCCAAGGCAACGCCCTGGTATATAGATGGTTACAACGCCAGCCCTGAAGGGGCGACCCAATCCGGAATCATCCCAAATCCTCCTTAACTTAGTGCCATTCGGGTCAGGCATGGTTTATTGATATGTTCCTTGCTTGGCGGCGAGCACATGCGAGAATTGAGAAATGCCGAGACAGGTTCGCATTGAATACGCCGGGGCGTTTTAGCATGTGATGGCACGGGGTGACCGGCGGGAGGCGATTGTGAGGGACGACGAGGACCGGAAGACCTTTGTTCGGACTTTGGGAGAAGCGGCAGAGCAGGCCGGATTTCGGATTCACGCCTGGGTTTTGATGACGAACCACTACCATTTGCTGGTGGAGACGCCGGAGGCGAATTTGTCGATGGGAATGGGCTGGATGCAAAATGCCTACACTAGGTGAATCAATGTTCGCCATGGATTGTGGGGGCCCGTGTTCGGCGGCAGATACAAAGCCATTCTGGTCGAGCCTGGTAACTGTTTCTGGGCGCTGCTCGATTACGTCCATCTGAATCCGGTACGGGCAAAAGTCGATCAACGTGAGGGTCAAGAAAGGCAAGTCCCATAAAATAGAATCAACGCCAAAAGCGTCAGGCTATTGATTCGTCCAAGGGGGATCCGACTGTATGGCGGGTGTCATTCCCGCGTGAGGATCAGGCTACTCCAACTCCAAGGCGAATCGTAGGGCACTTTGGATTTCCTCAAGCTGTTT
>CASBQJ010000228.1 GCA_949127705.1 Synechococcales cyanobacterium PMM_0085 | reverse complement strand
GGCTATTTGTGGTCGATCGCCAGCCCCCTAGCCTTCGCCTTTGTTTACTATATTGCCTTCAGCGGCATCCTCCGCGTTCGAGTAGAAGGCTACCCGCTGATTTTGATGTCGGGTCTGTTTCCTTGGCAGTGGTTTGGCAACTCCATCGGCACCGCACCTAAGCTATTCCTCAACAACTCAACCATAATTAAAAAGGTTAATTTTCCTAGGAACATCATACCGCTGGCAACGGTGATGAACCATATGGTTCACTTTGTGCTTTCGTTGCCTGTGATTGTCTTGTTCATGATGGTTTACCACAAGCCGGTTTCAATTTCATGGCTGTATGGAATGCCAATGATGATTTTGATTCAGCTGGTGACGGTCTATGGGATCAGTCTGATTTTGGCATCTCTTAACCTGTTTTTGAGGGATATTGAGCGGCTCACCCAAATTGTGATGACGTTTGCATTTTATTTCACGCCAATTATTTTTACGCTGGATATGATTCCAGAAGAATATCGCTACTTAATTCCGTTTAATCCAGCGGCTCCACTGATGATTAATTGGCGGCATTTGATTTTAGATGGCACGGTCGATTTCTATTATCTTGGGATTAGTGTTGCCTATGCGATCGCCTTTTTACTCTTAGGTACGGCGGTCTACAATAAGCTTTCTTGGAAGTTTGCGGAAGTGGTATGAGAGAGTCTGTTGTTACCTTTCAAAATGTCTATAAGTCTTATCCGTTCTATCATCACGTTCGGGGCGTTAAGAACTTTCTATTCGATTTTCCTCGCAATCTAAATAAAATTCAGAGTCAGCAGTATGAAGCACTGCGGGATATCAACTTTGAAGTTTACCGAGGTGAAAAGTTTGGCATTATTGGCAACAACGGTGCCGGAAAAAGTACGGCTCTAGGTTTGATTGCGGGAGTGCTAAAGCCGACCAAAGGTCGCGTCGTGGTGCGCGGTAGAATATCTCCTCTATTAGCGTTAGGAGCTGGGTTTCACCCCGAGTTAAATGGCAGAGAAAATATCGTCCTAAACGGTGTGCTGATGGGGTTAACCCGACGCGAAGTCCAGCGAAAGATGGATGAAATTATTGAATTCGCCGAGCTAGCTGAGTTTATTGACCAGCAAATTCGGGTTTATTCATCCGGAATGGTGGCGCGCTTAGGCTTTTCAGTGGTGGCTCATCTTGACCCAGAAATCTTGCTGATTGATGAAGTGCTAGGGGTAGGAGATATCCGTTTTCAACGCAAGTGTGTGAAGAAGATGCAAGAGTTTAGGGGCAGTGACACCACTATGATTTTGGTGTCTCATTCGTTGCCCAGCGTCGTCAATCTGTGCGATCGCGCATTGTGGATTGAGGATCACCAGGTGCGGATGATGGGCAATGCGCAGGAAATAGCTGAAAACTACTGCAAATCGGCGGGTGTAGAGATGGACTTGAACCCACAAAAACCTGTAGTCAATACAGAGGTCACGAATGTGATATTTTGACCTTCAAGGTCTAAGGCAGTTTAATCAGGGGAAGGACGCCGCGATTCATTAAGATATGAGAAATTTTCCGCCTCAATATAATCTCAAGCCCGAAGATACGCTGTACTTCTGCCACATCCCCAAAACGGCAGGTATGACCTTCAGGACAATTTTGGAAGACTACTTCCAATGTGACGACATTTGCCCAGCCACGCTGACGGCTCACATTGCAGACTATTCCAAAACCGATTTACAGCGCTATCGCTTATTCCGTGGGCATTTGGGCTACGTCAACATTCCCGAATTGCTAGATGGCAAAGCGCTAGTCAATGTGACGGTGCTGCGGGAGCCGGTGTCGCGGGTCATTTCCCACTACGACTATATTCGTCGCACTCCCGGCGACCCGCACTATGAGATGGTGCGGAACATGAGCTTGGAAGAATATTCCTTAAATAAAGGCGCTGGCAAATTAGGCCGCAACGTCCAAACCTATCATGTGGCGCGGTTGCTTCAGTATGACCTCAGCAGCTTATCGCGGCGAAAAATTGTGAATTTAGCCAAGCGAAGCATTGATCAATTTGCTTTTGCCGGCATCTTAGAGCGATTTCAAGATTCGCTGTTTTTGCTGTCCTATATTTTTGGCTGGAAACCGATCATCAACAGCCGCAAAGAAAATGTGGCCAAATCCAAGAAAACGCTGGATCAGCTGCCGGCCAGCACCCTAGAACTGCTGCAATCTCACAGCTGGATCGATCAAGAACTCTACATCTATGCAAAAGCGATCTTTGAAGAGCGCTTTAACCAAATGGTGCAAGATTTACTAGATAAATATGGCACCCATGACCAGCAGTCTGCCTATGCTGCATCGGGGCAAACACCCAATCAAGATACCCTCCAACAGCTCTTAGAAAAACATGCGGAGCAGCGGTTTAAAGCAGAGCACCAGCTGCTCTCCACCGCAGTCGAATACAACTTTTGCGAACCGCTGCGGGGACTCGGGTGGCAGCGACGGGAATGCGCGACGGACGATTTGGCTCATCGCTGGATGGGACCTGTGACCACGGCCACCCTCGACTTGCCAATTGCCATCCCGGCGGCAATCCCAATCACAACTCCACCCGAAACAGGCGGTTCTACGGCGATCGCCGCTCTATCTCCAACTCAACCCGCTGCAATCACCCACTCCCAAGACGACTACCTAATCGAGTTTCAGGTGCCTCATACCTGGGCGGT
Organism: Synechococcales cyanobacterium PMM_0085; assembly: GCA_949127705.1. GTDB lineage: Bacteria > Cyanobacteriota > Cyanobacteriia > Elainellales > Elainellaceae > CASBQJ01. Next base: position 983 of record CASBQJ010000228.1, on the reverse strand, counting down.
GGCTCCCGATATTTTAGAGAGCTTGACGGTACAGGTGAATGGTCACCCCCTGCCGCTGACTATGCTCCACAGCACAGATGTCGTGCGGATGTACCAAGGGCGGGTGCCCCAGGGATGGTTGGGGGGCGATCGCCTATTTACGGAGCTAACCTTTCAGGTGAACCGAACGGCGGTTTGTAAAAACGCCAATCCGCTCAGTAAGGATACTCGCTTAGTGGGTGTTGCCCTCAACTGCGTGCAGGCATTCCCCAGCGCCTTAGAATCGCAAAAAAGCCTGTTACTCCAGCTATTCAACGGCCAATCAGAAGTCACGGCTGCGTTTGTCAGCGAGCACCTCAAGCCCCAAGAGCGGGTTGTGGCACCCCTGATGTTTAAGGTGCGGCTGTCGGCTGCGATCGACACCTACGATACGTTCCTTAAGCGTTCTGAGCCAATACAGTGGGTGATCCTGCACAAAGGCATCAAACAGCAAATAGAAGCGCTGCTGTGGAAATTGGCGCGCCAGGGCTTTAGGCCAGTGTTTGCTGACGAGGTGTTTGTGGTGTTTGCCAAAAACCGCCCTGATCTGGCCGGGGTTTCGTACCTTTCTCCCCATGTGCGGCATCTGTACCTAGGACGCTATAGCGTTCAGGTGCGTTCCTTTTTCACGTCTATTTACGAAGAACGGCTGAGACCTCTCTACATTAAGTATGTAGAGCGTCAGAAAAAAGAGCGCAAGCTGGCAGAATTTCGCAAAACGAAGAAGCAGGAACTGCCTCAAGACTAGCGATAAAACAGACTAGCGATAAAACCGCGATCGCCCTTCAGAAATTCTGGAAGGCGATCGCGGTTGACTCACCTAAGCAGCGGACTAAAACCGCTCAGACCCTGCACCCGTTAGTCGATTAAACCAAGAACCGGAGCGACTTCAGCCTTGTGGAGCTGAGGTGATAAAAACTCACTTGCATAAATTTTTGGCTTAGCCTGAGCCATCTGCGTATACG
>CASBQJ010000227.1 GCA_949127705.1 Synechococcales cyanobacterium PMM_0085 | reverse complement strand
GCTTCGTCCCCTGCTGGGGGTTTGGGGGAACCCCCCAAGGCTGTTGGCTCGTCAAAGCTCAGATTTTCCACCTGAGAACTTGACTCTTCCACTTTAAGACTCGGAACTTACACCTTTTAGCTCGGAACTTGCGCCTTTAGCTCGGAACTTGCGCCCTAGACCTCAAGCAGTGGCGATCGCCCCTCACCTGTTCTCCTGCGACTCTGCCCCCGGACGCTGAATCAGACTAATCACCTGATCTGGGTGGCGGGTTGGCGTTAATCGTGACCAGTCTCTTACCTCTGTAATTCGAGCAACGTGCATCAGGTGGATAATTTTTTTGACCCAGGTTGGTGCCCCAATCAAAATAATCCAGTGCGATCGCTTTTCTGCCTGGTCTAAGGTGTTGAGAATTGCTTCCACAGGGTTTGGATCAGGTTCAGGAGTTTGGTTTACAGACATCTTGCAGTTCCAAGTAATTGAGATCGGAATGTCTTCACTTGAAAACATTCCCATTTTCTCACCCTGTTGTCAAGTGAAGACATTTACCAGATCCCGATGCTCTGACACGATGAAAGGCATGGGAAAAGCAGGTAAGTCACTAAGGCAAGTCCTTGAAACCTATGGCATCAGCCAAAATCGGTTGGCAGTCACAATGGGAGTCAACCGGGCAACGGTTAACCAATGGTTTAACGAAACGCGAGATCCCTTGGCCGAATCAATTCCAGACATTGTGAATGCCCTAGAGCAGCTGAATGAGGTGGCCGCCAAAGAATTTGTGGCGTTGTATTTGGGTCGCATTGCCCAAGACGATTTACCCGAGTAGAGACCCGATTAATCGCGTCTCTACAAAAAACCTGCTGGGTTTGTATTTAAAGCTGAGTATCTGGATCTAAATTTGTATCCGGCGACGGTTGAACCTCGGGCAAAAGCCGAATCTCCGGTGGGGTCTGAATCTCGGGCGACGGTTGAATTTCTGGTAAAGGCCGAATCTCTGGTAAAGGTTGAATTTCTGGCTGAGGCGGTGTCTCTGGCAGGGGCTGCCCGTCCGCTGGCGGTTGTGCCTCTGCTGGAGGCTGACTCACCTGCCGAATCTGCTCAGCAAAGTAAGTTGCCTTAGCGCCATAGCTGAGCTGCTGAGCCAGTTGCAGGGCTTGTTGAAATGCCGCGATCGCCAGATCTGGCTGACCAGTTACCCGATAAATTTGCCCAATTTGGTCATAGACATTCATATTGCCGATCACGTCATACGACTGCTGGTTAACCGTGAGCAGCAGTTGATAGACCGTAAAGGCATCGAGGGGGCGATTCAGCGTCGTGTAAAGGTCGGCCAAATGATAGAGCGACTCGCTGGCAAATCCATATTGCTGCTGGCTTTGTGCCAAGGTAAATGCGTCTTGATAGCTGGCAACCGCAATATCGGGGCGATCAATGGCGCGGTAATTATCCCCCAGCTCAATTTTGAGCAACGTAATTCGGCTCAGCGCTAATGGGTCTAGCTGATATCGCTCTAGTAATTGCTGCTGGATGGCGATCGCCTGGGCGGGCTGATCCCCTTTTTGGTACACATAGGCCAGTTGCTGCAAATAATTTAGCTCTGCTACCGGTTCGTTGGCGGCACGGGCAAGCTTGAGTAAGTCTTCGTAGGCGATCGCCGCGTCGGTAAAATTAAACCAGGCGATATGCAGGTCGGCGAGGGCGGTGAGGACGATCTGCTCAGTTGCGATATCTTGCTGCGATCGCACCTGAGCCAAAAGTTGGGTGTATAGAGTCACCGCAGAGGTATAGATCCGCATCGACTGATACGCTTGGGCAATGCTAAACAGCAGCTCAAAATTGACCGGCTGTAGCACATCTAGCTGCACCTCTAGCTCAATCGCTTGCAGCCGCTCGGTAATAATCCGCACATCGTCGCCCCGGTTCTCTTGCCACGCAATCTGACCGAGGCGCGCTAGGGCTGGCACCTCTTCCTCAACGCCCAGCACCCGCCGCAGCCGCAGCTCGCGATACCAAATTTCAAAGGCGGCATTGGTTTGCTTGGCTTGATACAATACCTCGCCTTGGCGTTGCAGATCGTCTAGCGCTTGCCGCAAGGCTAGGCGCTCTAACGGGCTGTAGGGGCGATCGACAATCAGTTGAGGCAGCAGCGGGTCGGGTTCTGCGGTTGGCTCTAGCGGGCTGGGGGGAAATTCCTCTAGCGCCTGCTCGTCCGTTTGATCACCAGAATCGCCAGAATCGCCAGAATCACTAGAATCGCCTGATCCAGTTGAGGGATCAGCAGCGCCAGACCCAGGGGTGCCGTCAGCCGGACTGATGGGCGATGGCTCGGCGGTTGGCACTGGAAACGGGATGATTTGGGCGATCGCGACGGGAGCCGACAGCAGCAGTGCAGTGCCGATCAGCAGACCTGAGCAACGGGGCGTGAAAAGGGCGATCGCGCCGACCCATTTCCACCACAGTCCTCTATGCCGAGTGTCGGCCAACGGGCATATCTGGCCTGGGGTTGCCTCATCCGCCGCTGGTAAATTGCTCACGCGTAGCCCAATGTTTTCCATGACCGCCTTTCACGTCTCAATGTCTACTTTAGCAACTGACTGCTCCTTCTATAGCGACCAGATATAGCGACCATGCCATAATGAGCAGTGTTTCAACTGTGCTACTAATCGCGAGGGTGCAATGAAACAAGGTTCGCACAGATGGGAGTGAGAGTGTCGTGAAGGTTTTGGTCGTGGGCAATGGCGGGCGTGAACATGCGCTGACTTGGAAGCTACTCCAGTCTCCTGGGGTGCAAGAAGTGGTGTGCGTACCGGGCAATGGCGGCACTGCCAACTTGCCGCGCTGCCGCAATCTGGCCCTGTCAGTCACGGCGTTTGAGGGCATTGCCCGCTGTGCCTTAGTCAACAACCTGGAACTCATTGTGGTAGGCCCTGAGGTGCCGCTGGCCGCTGGCATTACCGACTATCTCCAGGCGCAAGGGTTAACGGTATTTGGCCCAACCCAGGCGGGGGCACAAATTGAATCGAGTAAAGCCTGGGCCAAAGCATTGATGGCAGAAGCGGGGATTCCCACAGCGGCAGCAGCAGTATTTACTGAACGGGATGCGGCGATCGCCTATGTCAATCAGCACGGTGCGCCGATTGTGATCAAGGCCGACGGGCTAGCCGCCGGGAAAGGGGTGACGGTGGCCATGACGGTGGATGAGGCGATCGCTGCCCTCCACGCTATTTTTGACGGCCAGTTTGGCGATGCCGGCAAGCGCGTGGTGATTGAAGACTATTTGACGGGGGAAGAAGTGTCCGTGCTGGCCGTCACCGATGGCCTTACGATTCGCCCCCTGTTGCCCGCTCAAGACCATAAGCGAATTGGCGAAGGCGACACGGGCGAGAATACGGGCGGCATGGGTGCCTATGCCCCAGCGCCCCTAGTCACTCCAGCGCTGATGGCTCAAATTCAAACTGAGGTGTTAGAAGCGGCGATCGCTGCCCTGCGCCACCGAGGCATCGACTACCGAGGCATTCTCTATGCCGGGTTAATCATCACACCTCAAGGGCAGCCGAAGGTGATCGAATTCAACTGCCGCTTTGGTGATCCCGAAGCCCAAGTCGTCCTGCCCCTGCTCAAAACGCCCCTAGAAAAAATCTTGCTCGCCTGCGCCCAACAGCGGCTAGCAGACCTACCCCCCCTAGAATGGCAAACCGGAGCCGCTGCCTGTGTGGTTCTCGCCGCAGGTGGATATCCTGCGGCATACAAAAATGGGCTACCCATTCATGGCATCCCAGAGGCTGAAGCCACAGGCGCACTAGTCTTTCATGCCGGAACCAAGCGTGTGCAGTCTCAGGTCTTTACCGATGGCGGTCGGGTAATCGGAATAACTGCCGTCGGCGATGGAGTCACAGAGGCGCTAAAAAATACCTATGCGGCTGTAGAGTGCATTGATTTTGAAGGAAGGTACTACCGACGAGATATTGGGCACCGCGTGCTCATCTGAGCGCGCATAACCCCACCTCTCCTGTAAGGACATGCGACAATGAAACAAGCAATCTACTGTGTTTAGTATTCCACTCCATTATTGCCGGGTGAATTTGCGTTGTTAGACCTCCTAAAGCAGATTCGAGACCTCATTCGCCGCTGGTGGTCTGAGTTTACTCTCCAGACCAAACTAATGGCGGCAGCGACCCTCATGGTGTCACTCCTCATGAGCGGGCTGACATTTTGGGCGGTTAACTCCATTCAACAAGACGCGCGGGTGAACGACACCCGCTTTGGCAGCGATTTGGGTCTGCTGTTAGCGGCTAACGTGTCCCCGCTCGTGGGTGAAAATGACCTCACCGAGCTGGCGCGGTTTACCAGTCGCTTCTACAGCAGTACCTCTAGCGTCCGCTACATGCTCTATGCCGACGCTGATGGCGAAATTTTCTTTGGCATTCCGTTTTCGCAGTCGGAGGTGCAAAACTCGCTCACCATTCGACGGCGAATGCAGCTGCCCGAAAACTACAACACCAATCTGGATTATCCTCTGGTGCGGCAACATCTGACCCCCGATGGCGAGGTGACAGATGTATTTGTGCCGCTGAACCATAACGGCAAGTACCTGGGCGTATTGGCGATCGGGACCAATCCCAACCCCACCGTCGGCACCTCGTCGCACCTGACGCGAGATGTGACGATCGCGGTCTTTGTCTCAATTTGGGTCATGGTAATTTTAGGAGCCGTATTCAACGCCCTGCAAATTACAAAACCCATCAAAGAGCTGCTACTCGGGGTCAAAAATATTGCCACCGGAAACTTCAAACAGCGGATTGATCTGCCCTTTGGCGGCGAGTTAGGCGAACTCATCCTCAGCTTCAACGAAATGGCAGAGCGTCTAGAACGGTATGAAGAACAAAATATTGAAGAACTGACGGCAGAAAAGGCAAAACTTGAAACCCTGGTTTCTACGATCGCCGATGGCGCAGTCCTGCTAGACACCAACATGAATGTGGTTTTGGTGAATCCCACGGCTCGCCATCTATTTGGCTGGGATCACAATGCAGAGGTAAATGGGCATAACGTGCTGCATTATTTGCCCGATCCAATTCGCACTGCTCTAAACCAGCCGCTGCACGAAATCACCCGTGCCGATGTGTCGCCAGAGACGTTGCGCGATCGCGAAGAATCTGAGTTTTGCATCAATATCCCAGAGCCGACCAACCGCACCGTGCGGATTTTGCTGAACACCGTATTGGATCAATCGCGCGCGAGCGTTAAGGGTATTGCCATCACCGTTCAAGATATTACCCGAGAAACCGAGCTAAATGAAGCCAAAAGCCAATTCATTAGCAACGTCTCTCACGAGCTGCGCACTCCCCTGTTCAACATCAAATCCTTCATCGAAACACTGCACGAGTATGGCGAAGATCTGAGCGAAGCCGAGCGCCGCGAGTTTCTCGATACCGCCAACCGAGAGACCGATCGCCTAACTCGACTCGTCAACGACGTGCTAGACCTATCAAAGCTAGAGTCAAACAAACGCTACCATTTTGACGGCGTCTACCTCACCCAGCCAATCGAACAAACCCTGCGGACGCATCAACTCAACGCCCGCGACAAAGGCATAGAGCTGATTCAAGACATCGATCCTGAGCTGCCAGCGGTATTGGGCAATTACGACCTACTGCTACAGGTGCTCAATAACCTGCTGGGCAACTCGCTAAAGTTTACCCAAGCGGGCGGTAAAGTCGCGATCCGTGCCTATGCCCTAAACGCCCAACCCAGTAGCCACGTCCCATCTACCCAAGTTCGGGTAGAAATATCCGATACCGGAATTGGGATTGACCCCGAAGACCAAGACGCTATTTTCGATCGCTTCTTTCGAGTAGAAAACCGCGTCCACACACTAGAAGGAACCGGGCTAGGGCTATCCATCGTCCGCAACATTATTGCCAAACACAACAGCCGCATGCATCTGATTAGTGAGGTCGGGGTCGGCACTACTTTCTGGTTTGATTTAGCCATTTTTCAACCAGAACCGCTCCAGGTGACAGAAGTAGCCTCGGGTATAGGTTCCCAAACCGCAACACTCAATCCTATTGGTGCAGATACCGCAGGGCAGCCAGCCCTGCCCAGTTCAGCTGAAGTTAGTACTTTGCCATAGTTGCTGAAGATAAAAGAATACGGATGGAATAATTTCTGATATTTTTAGTGAGCGGGCTGTAATATCACCCTATAGCTTAAACCTATAGCAGGCCACAATTCATCCCTAAGTTCTCAGGGCAGAATTTTCCCTATATAGCTTTTCTCACCTTGGTGCAGTATAGGCAAGGGGCTTAAGCCCCTTGTTCTAGAGCCTGTGATGTACTTCATTCATCTGAAAACTGCTACATACACTAGCTTCTAGTAGCCTCTAGCGGCACTGGTATCACTCAAGGGCTGCTATTCAAATTGAAAGACTGCTTTAAAACTGACAAATTTTCTTGCACGTCACGCTTAAAATAAGCGAACTCATTACAATTCTAGTCGGCTCGCACGGTGAAACTATGACGGTTTGCGAATATAGACCAGGTTTAGAAGGTGTTCCTGCCACTCAATCTAGCATCAGCTATGTGGATGGGCAAAACGGCATCCTGGAATACCGAGGCATTCGAATTGACGAACTAGCGAAACACAGTACGTTTTTAGAAACGTCTTACTTGCTAATTTGGGGTCAACTGCCTACTCAAGACGAGCTAGATGAGTTTGAGCATGAGATCCGCTATCATCGGCGGCTCAAGTATCGGATCCGGGACATGATGAAATGCTTCCCAGAAAGCGGCCACCCGATGGACGCCCTACAAGCCTGTGCCGCCGCATTGGGGCTGTTCTATTCTCGTCGTGCCTTAGAAGACCCGGCCTATATTCGAGCCGCCGTCGTTCGGCTGCTAGCCAAAATTCCAACAATGGTAGCGGCATTTCAGCTGATGCGGAAGGGAAATGACCCGGTACAACCTCGCGATGACCTAGATTATTCTGCCAATTTTCTATACATGCTCAACGAGCGCGAACCCGATCCATTGGCCGCGATGATCTTTGATGTGTGCCTTAACCTGCATGCTGAGCACACGATCAATGCTTCAACGTTTTCGGCCATGGTGACCGCCTCGACGCTAACAGATCCATACGCAGTTGTGGCGTCTGCGGTCGGTACGCTGGCTGGGCCGCTGCATGGCGGTGCCAACGAGGAAGTGATTATGATGCTGGAGGAAATTGGTTCGGTTGAAAATGTCGAGCCATATCTAGACAAATGCCTAGAAAAGAAGTCAAAAATTATGGGCTTTGGGCATCGGGTTTATAAAGTGAAAGACCCGCGTGCCACAATTTTGCAAGAGTTAGCAGAAAAGCTATTTGAAAAATTTGGCCGCGATCACTACTACGACATTGCGGTTGAATTGGAACGGCTGGTAGAAGCAAAGTTGGGCCATAAAGGAATTTATCCCAATGTGGATTTCTATTCGGGCTTAGTCTACAGCAAACTAGGGATTCCGACGGATCTGTTCACACCCGTATTCGCGATCGCCCGTGTAGCTGGCTGGCTAGCTCATTGGAAAGAGCAGCTAGAAGCTAACCGCATCTTCCGACCCACCCAAGTCTACACAGGCATCCACAATGCCCCCTATATTCCAATGGGAGAACGGCAAACTGCTGAAGGCGAACCCGTCGTTCCCGAACTAGTAGCAAGTAACCCTTAGCCGCTTAGAGTTCTAAAACCGACCAACTCCGCTAATTTGATGGGTCACGCCCCCCTTGTGGTTTCTACTGAGGGCTGCGAATATACTGTACAAGTGACGATTTTCAGGAACTCCAAACCCTTAGCTATCAAGATGGCTAAGGGTTTTATTTTGCCTGAATTAAGGTTGTTCCTTCCCACATCTATCACTGGCTTAACTATCAATTACTGAACCGCTTGAGAACCAGCAGCAGGCGGAGAGTTAGGGTTATATTCCCAGGTAATGACGACGGTAGAAGCGCCGCCTTTGCCAGGAACCACATTAATAAAATTAACGATCTCCCCCTCAGCTGTCTTTAATTCATACATTTGTCCACCGCCATAGTCACCAATTAGCTCGAAGGTTAATCCACTGGGCTGATAATTTTCCTGAAGTTTGGCAAACACGCTCTCAGCTCTCATGTTGTCAAACCATTGCATAGCGGCAATGCCTGCCAGGGGTTCTTCATCCTCTCCTGGGCTATAGAACGCGAGCGGCTGGGCAAACACCCCAGGGAACGGCTTCAATCCCCTGGTTCCTTCGATGCCCTGCAAACGAGCCTGGAGATCGGCCTGTAGCTCAGACGGATCAAACTCAGGTGATGGAGAAACGGCAGCAGCAGGAGCAGGAGTCGCAGCAGGAGTTCGTGTCGCGACAGGATTGGGGACGGGGCGCGGGCGAGCAATGGGGGCAGGCACCGTACTAGCCGCTTT
>CASBQJ010000226.1 GCA_949127705.1 Synechococcales cyanobacterium PMM_0085 | reverse complement strand
CCTAGAGAGCGATCGTCACAACTCCACCACGACCGGGGCGTGATCGCTGGGTTTTTCTAAGGTGCGCGGCGTTTTGTCGATCGCACAGCTCTTGGCAGCAGCATAGAGGGCTGGACTGAGGTAGTGGTGGTCGATTCGCCAGCCCAAATTGCGGCGAAAGGCAGCGGCGCGATAGTCCCACCAGCTAAACTGTCCATCTTCCTGGTTAAATTTGCGAAAGGCGTCGGCTAGCCCCAGATCCAGCACAGCGCTTAGAGCAGTGCGTTCGGCATCGGTTGCCATCACCTGCCGCTCCCGCCCGGTGGGATCGTGAATGTCGCGGTCTTCGAGAGCAATGTTGAAGTCGCCACAGACCAGCAGTTTGGGATGGTTTTCTAGCAAGGTTTTGAGATAATTGCGCAGCACCGTGAGCCAGCTGAGCTTGTAGAGGTATTTATCGCTGCCTAGGCTAGAGCCGTTGGGAACGTAAAGGTTGACGATGCAAACGCCGTCCAATATGCCTGTGATCACCCGTTTTTGTTCATCAAAGGCGGCTCCGATTGCCTCTCCCGCAATGGGGGTAAAGCCCATGCGAACGGCGTCCAATGGCGCACGGCTGAGCAATGCTACCCCGTTGTAAGACTTTTGCCCGTAAATGTAGGGCTGATACCCTAGCTCGATGAAGGGCGATCGCGGAAAATCGGCATCTACCACCTTTGTTTCTTGGAGGCACAGCACATCGACCGGGTTTTGGCCGAGCCAGCCCGTGACATGCTCTAGGCGGCTGCGGATGGAGTTGACATTCCAAGTAGCGATTTTCATGCGGGTTAATCGTTGATCACGAGTTCTAGGCTGGCAGGAACGGAAAGGTTGATCGGTTTGGGCAGCGTGGGAGCTGCCATTTGGATGATCGGGTCGGCAATGCCAAAATTGGTTTGCAGGGACGTTTGAATTTGGCGCAGGCAGCGATCGCGTTCGGCTCCAGTGGGCAGGTTGACCATGAGCTGAACGGTGAGGGTTTCTTGTCCAGGGGCGATCGCCCAAACGCGCAGGTTTTCGACCGCAATGACACCTTCAACGCTAAGCAGGTGAGCTTTAATCCGGTCTAGATCGAGGTGGCTAGGGGTCTTTTCCAGCAGCACATCGACGCTTTGGCGCAGCAGGGGAATGGCTCCGGCCAGAATCAAGCCAGCTACCAGCAAGCTGACGGCTCCATCGGCCCAGTTCCAGTGGAAGGCCCAGACGGCGATCGCGGCCAAAATCACGCCAATAGAGCTAACGGCATCGGCTACCATATGCAAAAATGCGCCCTTGAGATTGAGGTCGTGATGGCTGTGGTCGTGCAGCATTAGGGCATTCAGCGTATTCACACCCAGGCCAATCGTGGCCATAATTAGCATCGGCAGCCCCAAAATATCGTCAGAGGGCGTTTGCAGGCGCGTCAGGGCTTGTGATCCCACCCAGAGGGCGATCGCCACCAACCCCAGCCCGTTCACCAGTGCGGCCAAAATCTCCACCCGACGGTAGCCAAAGGGAGCCTGATTTGAGGCGGGCAGGCGAGCAATCCAGGTGGCTAGCAGCGCCAGCACCAGCGAGCCACAGTCGGACAGCATGTGCCCCGCCTCGGCAGTTAAGGCCAAACTGCGGCTCGATAAACTGACCGCTAGCTCAACTGCCGAGAACAGGCCGATGGTGACGAGGGCTGTCCACAGCAAGCGAGCCTTGCCAGCAGGCACGGCGGCATCATGTTGGGTGCAGTCTGGTGGACAGTTGAGTGTGTGAACAGGATGGGGCATTGCGATCGCACTAAACAGCAGCAAAACGGTCAGCGGCGCGGGCAGAAACTGGCCTACCTAATTGATTCTGACGAAACGAACCCGATCCTGGTTCTCTTGGGGATCATCCCATAATTTTTGGTAGAAATAGCCATGGCTCACCCTACAAGTCTGAACTATCGGCTGGACTATCGGCTGAACCACAGCAAGTGCTGCCACGGGAAATATGGGAATTTACCTGAGTGGAGGAAGCGATCGCCGGCACCGCCTCTCTAAAATCGAAGGTCTGCATTCCTTCAGTCTAAATAACCATGACTCTCGATTTCTGGGCCAGAACCAGCGGCACCTGGATTAACGTCGCTACTGTCATTGGCGGTACCTTGATCGGACTGGTTGGCACCAGTCGGCTGCCCAGTCGCATGCAGCAGATCATTACCCAGGGATTGGGTCTAACGACGCTGTTTATTGGCTTCAGCATGGCGGGCAGCCTCTCTCAGGTGCGGGCAGGGCAGGTGGATGGGGTGATTGTGGGACTATTGGCACTGGTATTGGGTGGACTATTGGGCGAATGGTGGCAAGTTGAAGCGCGGCTAGCGGGAGTAGGCGACTGGTTAAAACATCGCGTTAAAGGACAAGGAAAATTTACCGATGGATTTGTGGCCGCCAGTTTGCTCTACTGCATTGGCCCCATGGCGCTAATCGGCAGTCTCAATAACGGGCTGCTAGGTGATAATGCGCTGCTGACGTTAAAAGCCACCATGGATGGATTGGCCGCGATCGCCCTGACCGGCAGTTACGGCTTAGGCGTTGGGTTTTCCAGCTTGGCAATTCTGGTTTATCAAGGCGGGCTATCGTTAGCCGCTGGGCTGTTGGCACAGGCGCTCCCCGATCCCGCTACCGCACCACCGGTGCTGCTGATTACAGGCGTGGGGGGATTAATGATCCTGGGGATTGGGATGAATTTACTAGAAATTTGCACCGTTAAAGTTGGCTCATTTTTACCTGCACCTCTCCTAGTACCCCTGCTGTATTGGATCGCAACCCGCATCAGCTAACAGCAAGCATCTAATTTATCAGCCTATTTGCCAGCATAGATCTTGATGGGTGGGGCTAAGCATGGGTAAACCCCCAAAACCCTTGCAGGAAATAGACTTCAAGCTCTAACGCCGTCTAATATAGCTCCGTCGAATCAGCTCTACGCACGCTATATCTACCAATTTGAACACCCGCTTTGGTCGTGGCTCTCACCAAAGGGAGATGTAGAGACGGGCGATAGAACCGATCTTAGTGATTACATACCTAATTTATGCGTGATTGTGAGTTGTGCTGTTGCAGCATCAGCCCGTTTGAGCAGCACGTATTTGGGAGATTATATGACTTTAGCCACACTCATGCCGCCAACATTCATGTCGCCAACCCTTTTTATGCAGCTAATGCATCCGTCAACTATTCTGCATTGGATGGCTCAAATTCCGCTGGATACAGCTCCCGCAACCCCAGAAGCCGCGTCAGTATTGTTCACTGGGCCGCAGTTCTTTATTGCATTAATTTCAGGTATTCTGTTAGCGTTTGCGATTCAGCTTGTATTAACAAATTTATCAGTTGCGGCAGGAATCTCCTATCTTGGCCGCTCTAGCGATAGTGGTGACGATCATCATTCCAGCTCCGGTGGCACATCCCTACGCAAAATAGGATTTGGCATGGGGCTTTGGACGCTAGTTAGCGTCACCATTGCTCTATTTTTTGCATGTTATTTGGCAGTTCAACTCAGCTTCCTAACCACGGCTAGTTTGGGTGCAATTGTTGGACTAGTCATTTGGGCGGCTTACTTTTCCCTATTGGTTTGGGTCAGTTCTAGCACCGTTGGATCCCTGATTGGCTCAGTGGTCAATGCGGCAAACTCTGGGTTTCAAAGCATTTTGGGAGCTGCAACTGCTGCGATTGGTAGCAAAATGGCACAGCAGCAGGTTGTTTCGACAGCAGAAGCGGTGGCAGCAGCGGTTCGCAATGAGATGGGCGCTGGGATTGACCCAAACAGTATCCGAGAATCTGTTGAAGGTTATATCCGAGGACTGCGGTTACCGGGATTAGATACCTCACAGCTGCGCAAAGATTTTGAGGGTCTGTTGAACGATCCAGAGTTTGCAGCGTTGGCAGATGGCGATCGCCTGCGCCATATTGACAGACAAACTTTTGTAGATTTGGTGAGTAAGCGGACAGACTTTTCTGTGGCAGATGTGAACCGAATTGCGGATCTATTAGAAGGTGTCTGGAAGCAAACGGTGGGCAAGCGATCGCGCCCGGACACGATGTCAGAGCTGGTTAACTACCTGCAATCAACTCAACCCGGTCAGCTTCAGGTCAAAGACCTAAATGCCAAGCTAGATCAGCTGCTAGCAGAGCGATCAAGCTCCAGCCACCCAGCCGACCAAGAGGCAAAAAGCTCAGTGGCTCAGACACTACAGTCTGGAGTCACCACATTAGTCGGGCTATTAGCCGGACGCACTGACCTCTCAGACCTAGACCTAGAAAAGATGGTCGGACGGCTGAAAATATCCCCTAGCACCATTGCTCAACAGGGCAGCAAAGTGGTAGCCCAACTCAAAGGCGAGGCGTCAGAGACGTCAGAGTACAGCCCCATTCGTCAAGATGTAGAGCACTATCTGCTCACTAAATATTCTTGGCAAATGACGGCCGATACCCTTAATCGGGAGTTCCGGGAAGTGCTATATGATCCCAACGCCGACCCGAGTTCTGTCATTCAACAGCTCTCTCAGTTCAAGCAGGATGACTTTACCAATCTATTAGCCTCACGCGGTGTGTTTACTCAAGCTAGAATCCAGGAAATTTCTGACCAGCTTGAAGCGACTCGTAAAGATGTTTTATCGGGCGCAGAAACCATCAAAGAGCTGGAGATTGCCGACGATCTCAGACAGCGGATTGAAACCTACTTAACCCTAACGCCGAAAGAGCAGCTTTACTCCAACGAAGTTCTCCCTGCATTCAAAGCCCTGCTGTCGGATGATGAAGCAACCAGCGAAACGTTAGCGTCTCGTCTAGCCATTTACGATGGCGCTACCTTGCGTTCGTACCTGAATCAACGGGCAGATATCACGCCTGCCGAAGTAGAACCCATTTTGAATGTACTGGACGCAACCCGCGATCGCGTGCTGTTTGATGCCAAGTCTCTAGACGAGCAAGCCAAGCAAAAATTGGCTGGCTACCAGCAGCAATTGACGTCATATTTGCAAAACACTGGCAAATCTGAACTCAATCCTGAGGGGATCAAACGAGACGTGCAGCTCCTGTTGCATGATCCACAATTGGGGTTAGACGCCTTACGTTCTCGGGCATCACAGGTTGATCGCGATACGTTGGTGCAATTGCTGCAACAGCGAGATGATATTAGCGAAGCAGAAGCGAACCAAATTTTGGATCAAGTTGAATCAAACTGGCAGGCGTTTGTCAATTCGCCCCGTACGGTAGTAGACACTGTTAAAGGCAAAGTAGATGATACCCAATCTGCGATCGCTGATTACTTACGTCGGACTAACCGCGAGGAACTGAACCCCGAGGGCATCCAACGTGACTTAAAGACGCTGCTGGAGCATCCAAAAGAGGGAACCGTTGCGCTACGTCGTCGTCTATCGAAAATTGATCGAGATACGCTAGTTCAGCTGCTCAGTCAACGAGAAGACTTGTCCGAAGCAGAAGTCAATCGCGTTATTGACCAAGTTCAAGATGGCATTCGCCAAGTTATTCGGTCGCCTCGGCGTTTGGCACTGCGAACTCAGCAGCGAGTGGTAGACTTTGAGTCGAGTGTGGAAGATTATTTGCGCAATACCAATAAGGACGAACTGAACCCAGATGCGATCAAGCGTGATCTGGGTCTGCTGATCCAGTCTCCGAAGGCAGGGGCTCAGAACTTAGGCGATCGCTTCTCTCGGTTTGATCGTTCTACCATCATTGCGCTACTGTCACAGCGCGAAGATATGACGCCAGAAGAGGCCGAACGGATTGTGACTCAGGTTGAATCGGTTCGCGATCAGTTCGTGGAACAGATGCGGCAAGTGCAATATCGGGTTCAGATGGTGATCGATCGAGTGTTTGATCGGATCCGCGACTACCTCAACTCTCTCGACCGACCTGAACTAAACTACGACAGCGTCAAACAGGATGTTCGCACCCTGTTTGATGATCCACAAGCCGGGTTTGACGCCTTACGCACTCGTCTGAGCCATTTTGACCGCAATACTCTGGTGGCTCTACTCAGTTCTCGTAAGGACATTTCAGAGAGCGACGCTAACCGGGTAATTGACCAAATTGAAGGTGCTCGCAACAGCGTTCTACAACGCGCTGAACTGGTTCAGACCGAAGTCCAACGCCGCTTAGAGGAAGTTAAGCAGACAACCCAACGGCAGATTGAAGACACCCGTAAGGCCGCAGAGGCAGCAGCTTGGTGGCTGTTTATGACCGCATTGGTGTCTGCGATCGCCTCCGCCGGGGCAGGTGCGATCGCCGCTAGCTAAAGGCGATTAATCGTAGAGACGCAATCAATCGGTAGAGACGCGAATAATCGCGTCTCTACCGATTATTATTTTGATCATAAATCACTGTTCAGATGTTCCCGACTATGGCTTTAGTTAGATGAAAACCTTTTTTGACTAAGCTACTCTATCAAATAGGACTCAAAGCCCTTCTTTGAGATTCTTCTAAACCCTAAGTTATACGAAATAAGCTATCAGAAAATATTGGAGTAGCTGATTGTTTTCCTGCTTATTGTTTAGAAGATTAAAGCAATAAGACACTGTGGAGAATGTTATGAACCGTCTAATCTCTGGGGCGATCGCCTCTATGAATTCTTTTCTCAAGCTGATTTCTGTTAAACAGGTTTTAATTGCAGCATTGGCTAGTTTCCTACTGCTATCGACTACAGCCTGTGGTGCAGGAAACGATCTCAAGGCTAGTTCTGGTGGCTACAAAGCAGACCCGAATGCCTACAAGAATTCGGTCAACAATGAGGGGACTGATTATCAGCGAGAGCTTTACAAACCAACTCAACAACCTCAAGGGGGCATGAACAACTATAATGACGACCCTCAATATGGTAAAAATTCCACCAAAGCAGATGCTCAGAGGCTAGTGAACCGAGCTGAACGCAATCTAGAAAAGAAAGCAGAAAGCCCTCAAGAGTTGCTTAAAAATGTCCGCGATCGCAATCCTTTAGGTCAGCAAGCTCGTGATGCGTCTCGAAATGCGGGTGACGTCACAGAAGAGTTGAAAGATGATCTTTCGGAAGGCACGCAGAAGGGTGTTCAAAACCTCAAGCGCAATATTGAACAAGCACGGCAAGCGGTTCCCAAAATCGTTGAGGAAGCAAAGCAAAACGCCCAAGATGCTGGGAAAGACGCTCAAAACTCGGCCAAAGATCTGTCTAGAGGCGTTCAGCGAGCTACAGATCGAGCCACAGATGCAGTGCAAGATCGAGCTGCAAATTCCGTTGACTCTATGCGAAATCGTAATTAGTCGAAGTAGAGCAGCAAGGTTGATTTTCAGAAGATTGAACTTCTGAAAATCAGCTCTTAAATTGAACGTATTATTTAATAGAGCGTTGGGCGATCGCCTGACGCTCTATTAATGTTTGAGACTCATTTTATAGCTTCAGTCAGTCACCTTAGGACAAGGGGCTTCAGCCCCTTGCTGGCTGACGGGCTAACCTGCGTCCTAACGTTTGTGGCGACGGCTATATAACAGCATATTACTTTAATTCAACATCTAAATCCTATACATATTTCAATCTATACATTCCTCTAGATTTGTGTTCTAACCGCTCCTATATCTCCAAGGGGAGAGGGGCTTTTAGGATAGAAATGGCTATAGTCTAACTATCGTTGTGGAACTTTTATCATATGAATATTAACCACGAAAATTCCTCAGATTTACCCGAAAATATTGAGAGACCTGTTGACAGTCTCCAAGAGAAGTTTGAAACAGCTCATGCCAAAGAAGAAAACGCTGTAGCTACCGCCAAGGATGCCGTCAAAGATCGCATACCCTTCAATACTCCTACAGCAGCTGTCAAAGACAATCAGGCAACGGCTTACGAGCTGAAGTCTCGCCTCAATTGGGGAGAGCCAGGGCTAACGATTGTAGATGTTCGCGATCGCGACGCCTTTGCTGAATGCTCGATCCAAGGCGCTATTAATATGCCCGTAGAAACGCTGTCCGATACGGCTCAGTCTAGCCTACAGCCTAAGCGTGATATTTACGTTTACGGTGAGGATAATGCTAAAACGGCTACTGCTGCTGCTACCTTGCGGCAAGCAGGATTTGCTCATGTAGCAGAGTTAGTGGGTGGGGTTGAAACTTGGAGAACAATTGGCGGATCTGTAGAGGGCAAAAACACAGATATGACACCTGGAGCCGATGCCTATAACGTCATTGCCAGACTTAAAGAATTTGCTGAAGAACGGGCAAAAGAGCGTCAGCTGCACAAATAAGCAGTCTTTGATGCTGCAACTCAACTGCGGAAGGTTAATCTTTTGGGTGCCAAGCGGCCAAAAGATTAACCTTCCTCTACGCTTCAACTAGATTCTGGCCATTGGTTACCCAATATTCAGATCAGCCAATATTCAGATTGCCCAACATCTAGACCACGTTAAACTATTCATCCACTCTTTAGTTTTCTAGATCTATGTTTTTGACAGACAAAGCAACAGGCGCGCTGATCAAAGTCCAAGATGCAGAGGTCTTGGTCAATCCATCAAAATCTACAATTACGGGTAGACTTCAGTCAGGAGAAGAGGAGCAAGATCCCGAACAGTTTTCTAAGGATGCCTTACTGTTTCCATCAGGGGAGTCTCTACCGATGTGTTGGAAAGATCCTAATTATCGAGATCAGCTCTGAATTCTAGGATCATCTTCCAATCGCTAGAGTGATCGTTACTCATAGGCCGTCTAAAATGGTCTGTAAGCCATTTCGCGATCAAAATCTTTGTTCATGAGCAGCATTTCATCTAGGCGAGGAATGCTGTAGATTGGATGTAGATATATAAATACTGGCTTTCTTTGTAGTCAAAGTAGAGTCACATTGAGGCAAGAGTTTATGTCAATCAATCCTCCTCTTAAAGTTGATCGCATCCTCGTAGTAGACGACTCTCCAGATAATCTATTTTTGGTGCAGGCGACTCTAGGCGAGAGTGGATATGAGATTGACCTTGCAGAAGATGGAAAAACTGCTTTAGCTAAAGTTAATCAACTTTTACCAGACTTAATTTTATTAGATGTAATGATGCCGGGAATGGACGGGTATGAAGTTACGAAACGTATCCGTCAAAACACAGCTCTGCCTTATATTCCTATCCTTTTAATCACGGCTCACGAGCGCTCTAGTGTTGTTAAAGGGCTAGATATAGGGGCAGATGATTTTATCCGCAAGCCTTTAGATGTGGATGAGTTATTGGCACGGGTGCGATCGCTTCTACGCCTTAAGCATAGTATTGACGCACGCGAACATATGAGTCGCCAACGAGAAGATTTTGTGTCTCGCTTAACTCACGATCTAAGAACTCCCTTAGTAGCAGCCGACAGAGTGTTAACGCTGTTTCAAAGTGAAGCATTTGGAGCCGTTTCTCCAGATATGCATGAAGCGTTTGACAGTATGCTGCGTAGCAATAAAAACTTGCTATCAATGGTCAATACGTTGCTAGAAGTATATCGCCATGAAGCAGGCTGTAAGACACTTACCCTGTCTCCTTGCGATCTAAAACAGATTATTCATGACGTCGTTCAAGAACTCAAGCCGTTAGCCGATGAACGCGAATTAGCGCTAACGACGGTTGTTACAGATGCTGAGCGAGAGAGTCCGCTAGACGAGAACGCAGCGCCGTATCCACTCACAACCACCGTAATTGGCGATCGCCTAGAGCTGCATCGAGTCTTAACCAACTTAGTCGGAAACGCAATTAAATTTACCGACAAAGGCTCGGTTACGATTCGTTTAACCGGGGTGCCATTAGAAGACCTTCCTAGCAGCCTGGGCAAACCCTCTAATCGGTTTGTGGTAATTGAAATTAGAGACACTGGAGCTGGAATTTTAGCCAAGGATCAAGCGACTTTGTTTGAGCGATTTCGACAAGGTGAACATAAGCGATCGGGCAGTGGATTAGGGCTTTATTTATCCCGTCGAATTATTGAATCGCATCAAGGCAGCATCCAGGTTCAATCTGAACTGCATCAAGGTAGTGTCTTTACAATTCAACTCCCTGTTTAGCGATTTTAACGAACAAACAGCTTACTCTACTACTCGTTCTGCTAGCTCTTGAGTCAGGTTCCGCGAGAGTGGAATATTAACCCTATGGACGATGAACTATGCCAAAGATTTAGGTAATTTTAGTAGATAAATTTAACTGGAGGCTTACTATCTATGCTGCTTCACACCTTCTATCTAACCACATTAATCGCGGTTCCCAGTTTTCCCCAAACGCCTACCGACCCCACTAGCCCGCCGCTACCGGAGCCGCTACCGGAGCCGTTTCCCGATCCCATGCCCGACCCGATCCCTGACCCTCGTCCGGCTCCTGATCCGATGCCTGACCCTAGCCCTTTGCCATCACCTGATTTGCCCCCTGAAGTTAATCCTGGCGTGCCATCGCGATTGTAAGTTTGGCAAACTCCATGCTCCCTCTACACTGAAAGCGTTGTTGCGAAATCACCAATTCTGGTCGTTGATTTTGTCAACGTCGTTTCTGACAACGCCGACAATATAAGCGGCCCAGTGTACTAAGAATAATTACCCCAGCCTTAACGCTGCCTCCAATCGTGCCCGAAATTTTTGACTTGCCTCCTTGCCGCACATGGTAGTCAACGGGTAGTTCCCAAATCCGTAGCCCACATTCGATTGCTCGTACCTGCATCTCCACTGTCCAGCCAAATCCCCGATCTTGCATCTGCAGCTGCTCCAATGCAGAGCGACGAATTAAGCGTAGCGGCCCCAAATCGCGATAGCGATATCCCCAACCCAGCCAGATTAGGGTGGTGGCCAAGCGATTTCCAAATCGCTGTACAGGCGTCAGGGCAGCTCGTCCGTCAGCCGTTGCCGTGCGATTCCCCAAAATTAGATCGGCGCGATCGCACAACGCCAAAAACTGAGGTACCTGCATCAGATCATCGCTGCCGTCGCCATCACAAAACAAAATCCATTGAATGTGAGGAGGCAGGTGCTGTATCCCCCGCCAGCAGGCGCGTCCATAGCCTCGGACGGGTTCATGAAGCACCGTGGCACCCGACTGAGCGGCGATCGCAGCACTACCATCGGTGCTGCCATTATCAATTACCCGAATTTGCGGTGTGCCGCAACCGTGTAGCGATTGAATCACAGCCGCAAGCGTGGCCGCCTCATTGAGCACCGGAATAATCACCACAATTGAGTCTGGGCTACATGAGTTCAAATTAAATCAAACGAATTAAGCGAATGAATTGAATGATGGAGAAATCAAACGTTACATAGACGACAAAGCTTTTTTTACCAGGTCAGAAATTTGGGAAGGGCGGTCTGCAACTGGGATGCCCGCCTCTTTGAACGCCGCAATTTTGCTGTCGGCGGTGCCAACTTCGGTGCCCCATCCGGCGACCAAAGACGCGATGATGGCTCCAGCATGACCCATCGGCTGATTTTTTGGAGCGGTGCGTCCAGCGATGTATGCAATCACGGGTTTATCGATCGCCTCGGCAATATAGCGAGCCGCTGTTTCTTCGCTGTCACCGCCAATTTCGCCAACCAGCACAATCACATCGGTTTGGTCGTCTTCTTCCAAGATTTGCAGCCACTGTTGAAAAGACGATCCAACAATGCGATCGCCCCCAATTCCCACCGCAATCGACTGCCCCAATCCAGCTTGGGTCAACTGTAGCGCTACCTCGTAGGTGAGCGTGCCGCTGCGGCTGAGCAGCCCCACCGAACCAGGCGTGTAGAACTCCGGCGGATGGGTACCCAGCAGCACCTGCCCTGGCACAATGATCCCTGGACTGTCAGGCCCGACGATTAGGGTTTCTACCCTGTCGGCTTTTCGCGCTAGACGAACCATATCGAGTGGCGGCACCCCTTCCGTAATCAGGACAATTTGACGAATTTCGGCGGCGATCGCTTCCAAAGCCGCATCTAACACCCGGTATGGCTCAACAAAAATTACCGTAGTATCAACCTTGCCAACTGCCCCAAGTGCTTGCTCTACCAGGTCAAACACAGGAATATCGGCCACCCTTTGCCCCCCATGCCCAGGAGCCACCCCCGCGACAACCTGCGTCCCGTAGGCTTTCATCAGCGGCGCATAGAGCACCCCTAACGCTCCAGTAATTCCTTGAACTAGCACTTTATGATCAGACGTGAAGCTCATGGTTGTTTTAGCCTTTGCTTAGTGCTACTGCTCGGGCGATCGCGGCATCTAACTGATCAAACACAGGCACATCTAGCGCCGCCAACGACTGCTTTGCGGTCTCAAAATTCTGCCCGACTAGCCGCATCACCAAGGGAGGACGCTGCCCTGCCCGTCGTTGGTTCAGATAAACCCCAATCACGGCGGCAATTTGATCGCAGGGGACTACACTGCCCACTAAATTGATTAAAATCACGTTCAGATCTGCATTTTGAATCATCCAGTCCAGCCCCTGCTGCACCCTTTCTTGCAACAAATTGGGCGGCAATCGATAGTCGCTCTCCCCACCCAAATTCAGGAAGTTGGCAGGCTTTCCTCCCGCCTGATTAACCAAATCTAGCGTTGACATGGCCAGCCCAGCTCCATTGCACAGAATCCCAATGTTCCCGTTTAGCTCCACCAACCGCATCTCTGACGGCAGTGCAGTACTAGCACCAATCCCAGGCCGAGGCAGCTGCTCGCGCAGAGCCGCCAAATCTGGGTGCCGAGCCAGTGCAGAGATATTAGCGGTCACCTTTCCGTCTAGCGCCATCACGTCGCCGCTCAGGCTAACGGCCAGAGGATTAATTTCGACGAGATCCAGGTCTTTTTCGGCAAACAGCCGATACATCTTTTCAATGATCCCACTTACTAGTTCAATCAGGTCGCCTTGCAATCCCATTTTGATTGCCAACCGTCGAGCATAAAAAGGCGAAAACTCTTCATCCACCACCACCTGCTGAATGTGTCGAACTGCCGCCTGCACTTCTATGCCGCCGGCCCGAGAGCCAAGCAGGAGCGGTCGCCGCTGCGATCGATCGAGCACAACAGCCAGATACAGCTCTTGATCGGGTTCATATTTAGCTTCTGCCAATAGAACAGTAGGGTAGTGCCCCTTAATCGATAGATGAAAAATAGTTTGAGCCGCAGCAATCGCATCAATGGTGTTTTCGGCAAACCGAATCCCCCCGGCTTTGCCGCGTCCACCTGTATAAACTTGCGACTTGAGCACAACTGGGTAGGGGATCTTCAAGCCCTTTAAGTCCTTGGGATGGTCAATCCGCTGTGACGGCAAGATGGGGATACCCATTTGCTGAAAGAGTTCTTTGGCTTGGTATTCAAGGAGATTCATGGGGAATGGGATAGATTGATCAATTTAGGAATCGGCATTAGTCAATGCCGTAACATCGTTGCCAGAATCGGTCTGCCACCCGAGTCGGCAGTACAGTTTGTTGGGTTAACGGCAGAGACATGTTAAAAAAGGTAAGGCAACGGCGCGATAGAGCAGAGGGTTAGGGAAAGAATAAATATTTCACGCTCAGGCATCTAAAATATCAATTCTCTGCCCCTGATTGAAACAGCCTCTCAGACTCCGAAGCTACAACTATAGCGGGATTTTTTCAGGCAGATGGTGTTCTACGTTTACTTGCATGGATTTGCATCTACCCCCCACTCATCCAAAGCACAGCGGCTGAGCGATCGCTTTCGGTCTGTGGGGCTACCGCTCACAGTTCCTGACCTCAATCAGGACGACTTTGCCCATCTCACCCTCAGCCGTCAACTTCAGCAGGTGGAAGCCCTGCTGCCGCCGCCTAGCCCAGTGGTAGTAATTGGCTCTAGTTTTGGTGGCCTGACCGCCGCTTGGTTGGGCGATCGCCATCCGCAGATCGAACGGGTCGTGCTGCTAGCCCCTGCCTTTGGCTTTCTCGATCATTGGCTAGCACGGCTGGGCGCTGACCAGATCCAGCAATGGCAGCAGACCGGATTTTTCTCGGTTTACCATTACGGCCAACAGCAACAAGTCCCCCTGCATTACGGATTTATCGCCGATGCTGCCCACTATGGCGATCAGCAGCTGCAACGGCCAATTCCAACTCTAATTGTCCATGGCATTCACGACGACGTGGTGCCCATTCAAGCTAGCCAAACCTATGCGGCTCAACGCTCATGGGTAGAATTACTTGAGCTAGACAGCGATCACGCCCTCACCGATCAGCACGACCAAATCTGGGCAGCAGTTCAAGCCTTTTGCAGTCTCCCCACCGCCCCAATCATCCCCAGATCCCCGTGAGATCAGATCCCCGTGAGAGAGTATTGCAGTAGCCTATACTAATGCCAGGTTAGCCGTTGAAGTTCACGAATTTAAACCACTACTTATGAATCGCTTCAAGCTTGGTTTGGTTATGCTTCCGATTGCGCTGGCGATCGCCTCTTGCAGCAGCAATCCTGATTCAGTAGAATCTGTCGAAGAGACAACACCCCCAGCCGTGGTTGAGGGTGGCGTGCCGGGACAGCATCTAAAATATAGCTGCGACGAAAATAAGACGTTTGAAGTGTTCTTTGAAAAAGACAAGGCGCGGGTGGTCTTGAGCACCGACCAAACCATTGAAATGCCTCAAGTTAGAGCCAAATCGGGTGCTCGCTATGTCAGTGAACCCTATATCCTCCGGGTGAATGGCAACAAAACATTCATCAAAGAAAACGATCAACGCGTCTTTTCTCAATGTTCTGGGGCGATCGCTCAACCGTAAAGACGCGATTAAGCGCGTCTCTACGAAGGATTCGTGGCGTCTCTACCGCTAGTTAACGGGGACAACCGCAGCGATCAAATTTTGCTGATTAAGCCGTTGCAGCATCGCATCAGCCGTCAGGCGATCGCGGAATAGTCCTGCTTGCATCACGACTTGGCCATTGACAACCGTGCGGAACGCATCAGGAACTACAGCCCGCACACGGGTTTGAAGGTCGGGACTATTCCCTTGCACCACCACCCGATAGCTAAAGCCCAGCGATGCTGCCACGGGCGAAGCGGGTTGAGGCGCGCCTGTATAAACAGGTGGATACGTACCACGAACCGGAACCGTGGGGTCGCCGGGAGGTCTTTGCCCGCTAGAGGTCGGCGGCATGCCCGGTACAGGTAGCACCGCGACATCACCCGTGCCGATCATCAAACCCGCGCCGAAGTTGGAGCCGATGTCCTTGATTTGGCTCTGCCGCCGGATGATCCTGATGGAGTGATCCTGTGG
>CASBQJ010000225.1 GCA_949127705.1 Synechococcales cyanobacterium PMM_0085 | reverse complement strand
GGGGAAGCCGCAGATTTTGAACTCGCGCCACCGGGGTCTAACCCTTCGGTTGAGGTCATCATGCTGGGAGGAAGTGACTCGCGGTTGGCCGTCGCCGAGGCATTGGGCGCAGCGCAAACATTCAACTATCGGCGGGTGGCCGATGTGCCCGCCCTAGTCAAGTCGCTCACCGATGGCTGGGGAGCCGATGTGGTGATTGAGGCAACAGGTGTGCCCAGTGCCTGGGAATTGGCGATCGCCTGTGCCCGACCGGGCGCGACCGTCAACTTATTTGGCGGCTGTCCGCGTGATACAACCATTACGGTCAATACGGAGCAGCTCCACTACAGCGAACTCACCCTCAAAGGGGTGTTTCACAGTACGCCGCTGCATGTGCGCCAAGCGCTGAAGCTGTTGGCCAGTAGGGCGCTGCCGTTTGAGCGACTGATCAGTGATCAGCGCCCCCTCAAAGACTTGGAACAGGCATTTTGCGATATGCGCGATCGCACGGCTATTAAAGTGGCGATCGTGCCTTAATTTCGCTAGCTCTAAAGATAATGCAGTTGCCAGTACCTTTCCGGTCTGCTTGATCAGCCATGGACACAACAATGGCCAGCTGTCGAGGAGACTCAATGCTGGCAGCGGGGGATAGCTAGGTTGGTGGAATAGGTATTGACTATTTTGATGTCAGTCAACGTGCCTCGCGTTGCCAGAGTTTGATGGTGCTATCCCAACTGCCGCTGACGAGGGTTTGGCTGTTGGGGCTAAAGGCGATCGCCCACACCCATCCGGCATGACCCGTTAGGGTATCTGCTAACGCACCCGTGTTCAGATTCCAGAGGCGAATGGTGCGATCGCTGCCCGCCGAGGCCAGCAGCCTACCGTCAGGGCTAAAGGCCACCGCATTGACCGCATTCTCATGGGCCATAAACGTATGCACCAAGCGACCACTGCGGAGTTTCCACAGCTTAACGCTAGAGTCGGCGCTGGCGCTCGCCAAAAGTTGACCATCGGGACTAATGGCGATCGCCGTCACTTCGGCTGTGTGTGCTGTAAGGCGGGGATAGCCTTGGCGGTCTTGCCATTGCCAACGGCCAATGGTTTGATCGCGGCTGGCTGTGGCCAGCAGAGTACCGTCAGGACTACACGCCAGCGCTAGCACCCAGTGGTCATGCTGCGTCAGAATTGTGCTATTAATCTGGGGCTGGTTAATCTGGGGCTGGTTACTCTGGAGCTGACTGTGCTTGCTTCTAGTCTCCCCAGCAGTTGCCGTCCGCAGACTTAGCGGCCACAGCCGCACCGTTTGATCTTGGCCACCAGAAAACAGCGTGCCGCCATCGGGGCTAAAGGCGATCGCCCGCACCCAGTCTGCATGCCCGCTCAAGACGCTGTAGAGTTCTCCTGTAGTTAGACTCCACAGGCGAATCGTTTGATCATTACCAGCACTAGCAACCATCTGCCCCGATGGGCAGATGGCCACCGTGCGCACCCAGCTGGTATGCCCGTGCAGTGTATGAAGCAGCGCCCCAGTCTGGAGCGACCACACCTTAACCGTTTTGTCACCACTGCCGCTGACTAGGGTGCGGCCATCGGGGCTAACCGCTACCGCTCGCACCCACGAGGTGTGCCCGTCGAGAGTTTGCATACAGTGCCAGGGTCGAAGCGGAGAGCCTGAAGTCAAAACGGTCACGGCATGAGGGGAAATAGGGGAGCGATCGCAGGAGGAAACGATTGGGTGAGCATAGCAGGGACGTCCTAGGGCGAGATAGACCAGGAGCAGAGATAGTGCCACACCTCAACCCACTCCCCTGGAATTGCAGATCCAGATTCTGCTGACCCAGCTCCTGCTGATATTGATTCTGAATATTGATTTTGAAACAGTGATCCAGCCCCCGGCGCTATGGTGTACCCGACTGCTTCAAATACTCGTAGACCTGAACCAATAGCTGGCGAGCAGGGCTAAATGTAATTTTTTTGACGGCAGCTTCATAGGGCAACCAGGCATAGTCTTTAATCTCTTTGGCCTGACAGGTCACCACATCAGAGGTCACCACTGCCGGAAAATACGTCACCGTTTTTCTGACATTGATTTTATGACGGATAAAGCTGTACTCTTCCGCAAAAGACGTTTCTCCTAATAGCTCGTAGGCCGTGATCCCGGTTTCTTCTTCAAACTCTCGACGGGCGGCGGCGATCGCCGTTTCACCTGGATCGGCATGTCCCTTAGGAAATCCCCAATGTCCTGCATGGTGCTGAATCAGTAAAAATTTCTCGCCGTCCTCCTGTCGCAAAATCGGCACAATTCCAAACGCTTCATCTTTCATGATGGCCAGGTCTCGGTATTATTTATAGCTCGCTAACTGAGAACAAAATGATTGCTAACGGAGTTAGACCAATCGGATTAGCTCGGATTAGAGCGATTCTGAAAGAATATCGGATCTAAGTGGATTAGAGAGTAGAGATTTCTTAAAGAACCACTCGCTCAGCTTGAAGCAAGTGTAGGCAAACCGCCGTCCGGTTCACAAAATCAAGGATAAAATTCTTCGGGCATCCGGTCACGGTCGAAACGAAACGGAAAGC
>CASBQJ010000224.1 GCA_949127705.1 Synechococcales cyanobacterium PMM_0085 | reverse complement strand
ATACAACGCCTGTCGCAATGCCCTCGATGCGATCGCAGCTCAAACACGAGCGCAGGTGGTGGTGGCGCAGGTGCCGTTTCCTCTAGAGTCGGCAAAGCAGGTGGTTGAGGCCGTGCTGAGCCGGGTCTCGGCCAAAACAAAGCTGCTCTTGATCGACCATGTCAGCAGCCAAACGGCACTGGTGATGCCAATTGAGGCGATCGCCCAAACGCTATCTGCCCAGGGCATTGACATCCTGGTGGATGGTGCCCACGCACCAGGAATGGTGCCGCTGGATCTGGAGTCTCTGGGCGTTACCTACTACACAGGCAACTGTCACAAATGGCTGTGCGCACCCAAAGGGGCGGCTTTTTTGTATGTGAAGCGGGAACGGCGATCGCAAGTCCGGCCACTGGTGATTAGCCACGGAGCCAATTCACCCCGGACTGATCGCTCTTTGTTTCGGCTAGAGTTTGACTGGACGGGCACCTCCGACCCAACCCCCTTTCTCTGCGTCCCAGCAGCGATTCGGGTGATGGGAGGACTGCTGCCCGGTGGCTGGCCTGCATTGATGCAGCAAAACCGGGCTAAAGCCCTAGCGGCCCGTCAAATCCTCTGTAATGCCCTAAAGGTGGAACCGCCCTGCCCAGAGAGCATGATTGGCTCCATGGCGGCGGTGCCGCTGCCCAGTGGCTGCGCTGAGACGCTGTATGATGCCCTATTCCACCGTTACCAAATTGAAGTGCCCGTTATCCCCTGGCACCCAGCCCCAAATCGCCTGCTGCGAGTTTCAGCGCAGCTTTACAATACCCTGGCAGAGTACGATCAGTTGGCTAGCGCCCTAGTCACGCTGCTGGCAGATGAGTAGGAGTGGGTTGAATGGCCTCAAAACAAGTGGCGCTGGGAGCGACGACGGGGCGACGCTGGCTTGGTCTGGGGCTAATGGCCGGGTGGATCATCCTGGGGACAGGGCTGCGCTTCACCAATTTGACCGCAAAGCCGCTGTGGACCGATGAGTTTTCGACGATCGTGTTTAGCTTGGGCAATAGCTTTCGTACGGTGCCGCTAGATCGAGTAATTTCGATGGCGGCGCTGTTGCAACCGCTCCAGCCCAATCCTCAAGCGGGCGTGGGGACTGTGGTGCATCACTTGCTAACCGAGAGCAACCATCCACCGCTCTATTTTGTGCTGACGCATTGGTGGCTCCAGCTATTTCCACCTGTACAGGGCTTGGTGTCCATTTGGGCAGTGCGATCGCTCTCGGCGGGCTTCGGGGTGCTTTCAATTCCGGCGACCTTTGGGCTGGCCTGGTGGGCATTTCGTTCGCGGGTTACAGCACATCTGGCAGCCGCCCTGATGGCCACATCACCCTTTGGCGTTTATCTGGCGCAAGAAGCCCGACATTACACGCTGCCCATTTTGTGGGCGATCGCCTCCCTGAGCTGCCTGGTCATTGCCCTGCGGTTACTGCACCAAAACCGGGCGCTGCCCCGTTGGCTCTGCGCCAGCTGGATTTTGGTAAATGGGCTAGGGATTGCCACCCACTATTTTTTCACCTTGGTACTGGCCGCAGCAGGTTTGGTGCTGATCGTTCTGGGCAGTCGTCATTGGCAAAAGCTGCGAGCAATCGGATGGCAACGGCTGGGGCTAGTGGTGATTGGCAGTTTGGCCAGTGGGTTAGTCTGGCTGCCGTGCTTGAGGGGTGCCTCCGACAACGAACTGACCCGCTGGATTGTGCGCAGCGATCGCCAGGGATGGCAATGGCTCGACCCGATCGGCCAAACCCTAGCGGGCTGGATCACAATGCTGTACATGCTGCCGATTCAAGCCGGCGATCGCCCAGTGGTGATGATCTCTATCGTCGCGCTGCTGCTGTTGAGCCTGGGCACGGCGGTGTTACTGGGTCGCGGCTGGAGCGCTCAGTGGAAAATTGAGCAGAATCGGCTGCCACTGGCCAGTTTAGGCGGGTTTGTGGTGGGGGCGATCGCACTATTTCTAGGCATTACTTACGGGCTAGAGCGAGATGTCACCAGCGCTTTTCGCTACAACTTTGTCTATTTCCCGGCGGTGGTGGTGTTAATGGGCGGGGCCCTCGCCCACTATTGGCAGCAGCGGGGCAAATGGATCGTCATGCTGATCATTGGGCTGAGCTGTGTCGGGGCTGTGGCCGTGGTCACCAACCTCGGTTACCAAAAAACCCATCGCCCCGACCTAGTCGTGCAAGCCATCCAAGCCGAGTCTCACGGCAATGTGCTGGTGGCGATCGCCCATCGCACCCACGGACAAACGGGCAGACTAATGGGAATTGCCCACGACTGGCAACGTCATCCTGCCCCCAACACCACCATCCAGTTTTTGCTAGCCCGCCAAACTTCCAACCCCCAAACTGTGGTGGCCAGCTTGCAGCGCGCCCTGAAGACGCAACCGCGCCCCTTTGACCTATGGTTAATCAACCTTGAAACAGTAGACTCTAAACCGATGCGGCAACTGCTTACCCGACAATCCTGCACGGCCCGTAGTGACCGCCAATCTGTCGATGGCTACCGCTATCAACCCTATATCTGTGGCACTCAAGGATAGGTTTAAAGCAAGGCTTGCAGTCGCTGTACCAACTGATTGGCAGGCACCACCCCTTCAATCCGTTCAACGGGCTGCCCATGCTTGAAGAGTACCAGCGTCGGTAGCGACTGAATTTGGTGCTCGGTGGCCAAAGCGGGATAATTATCGGTATTGATCT
>CASBQJ010000223.1 GCA_949127705.1 Synechococcales cyanobacterium PMM_0085 | reverse complement strand
TGCCGTCATCGGTGAGCACGTGCAGTCTCCAGACATGCCAGCCGCCAGTTTCGGCAGCGTCTACGGCTAGCACTTCGCATTCGCTGGAGGTGGTCAGCAGCAGGTTCTCGCCGACCATGTAGGGCGTATTGGCGACCAGGCGTTCGCCTGCGACAAAGCGGGGAGTCCCGTCGCCGTAGACGGCAATGCGGATTTTTTGGTTGAGGTCGTTGACGCGGCGGTTGGTGTAGGCGACGGCGCGCACATAGTCGGGGTCGGCTGTGTAGGCGTCGCTTTGGAAGGCGCGGATCAGCATTTTTTCCCACTCGCGGCGGCTGGCGACAATCACGCCTTCGGTGCGATCGCCATTGGCATCGGTGTCAAACTGGGGCAGCTGCGGTTGGCTGAGGTTGTTGCGGATCGATTCGGCTAGGACGGCGATCGCCCCGCCATAGCGCACCACCTCGGTCAAGTCAGCCCGCTGTTCAATTTCGGTGAACACGCGCGATTCTGTTTCGCCAATGGGCGGCAGTTGCGCCACATCACCCACAAATAGCAGTTGGGTTTGGCTCAGCAGGGTATTGGCCGCTTGGGTGAGCAACTCCCACATTTCGGCGTTGATCATTGAGGCTTCGTCTACTACCACTAGATGGTAGCGATCGAAATGGTTTTCGCTATCGCGGTCGGGCTTAAATACCTGCTTACCCGTCACCGTATCAATATCGGGTCGCAGCCCCAGCAGTTTGCAGCAGGTCATGCAGTCAATTTGCAGCTCCCACTGCCCTGCCATATTTTCTAGTACCTTAGTAGCTTTGTTGCTAAAGGCGGTGAACACGATCCGGCGGCGATCGCCCTTAGCCCGCAGCCGTTTGATCAACGCCTGAAGCAGCGTCGTTTTGCCCGTACCTGCATAGCCCGTCAGCAAGTGCAGCCGTTCGGCACTCGCCGCAAACAATTCTAGTCGCCGCAATGCCTTCCGCTGCTGGCGGTTCAGCCGAATGCCGGGTAATACATTTAGCGCCGGGTTCGTTTTCTGGGTTTTCTGGGTGCGCTGGGTCTGCGGCGTCGGCTGTGTCATGAAATCGGCCTCAGCGCGTTTTGCGAGTTAGATCAATTGAAAGGGTTTGATCCCAGGCGAGATGGGTGCGATCGCGCTGCCTTTGGGATTCTTGGTAGGCGCGGTAGGTGGTCACGCCCACATCGGCTAAGAGCAGGGCGATCGCTGGAGCGGCGATCGGCACCCAGCCCCCCTGGCTAAACAGCAGTATTCCTGTACCTACCGTTAGTCCCAATGCTACCGCACTACTGGCCGCCAACGTCCCTGGATGGCGCACCATCCAGCCGAGTGTACCCCCAAGCACCACCCATCCTGCAATCCAAACCGCTTCTGCCCAGTCGGGCAAGATCCAAATCAGTTGCTCTCCATCGAGCACGGCGCTGAGCAGCTGACTGGTCGATTGGGCATGGATCACCACCCCTGGTGCTTTCGGTTCTGTGCGTTCACTGGCACTGTAGGGGGTGACAAACAGATCTTTGCCGCTGGGAGCCGTGGTGCCAATCAGCACCACGCGATCGCGCACCCACTCCGGGTTTACCTGACCATTCAGCAACTCCATGAATGAGATCAGCCGCGCTGGCGTAGTGGGCGATCGATACCTCAACATCACCTGATAGCCAGCCGCATCGGCATGTTGGTAGCCGCCCGAGGTGGGCTCTAAAGGCCGAAACAGCGTATTTCCCAGTTCTGTCATGCCGAGATGGGTGGTGCTGTTGCGCGGCTTGATGCCATCGGCTTCCAGATATTTTTGCGCCAGTCGCATCGAAAAAGAGTGAAACGTGGCCGCAAAAATTAGATTGCGGCGGATGACGTTATCGGCATCCACCGCAAAGTCATTAAACCCGACCCGTTCTGGTGGGATCCCAGGCGGAGGTGGGATTTGGACGGCGGCGTTGTCGCCCAGTTTCATGATGGTAATCACGTTTTCGGGCTGCAATTGCTGCAAAAGTTCGGCATATCCCGGCTGTTGCGGCAGATCTCGGTAGAGGTCTAAGCCAATCACGCGGGGGCGCATCTGCTGCAATATGGCTAATGCCTGAGCCACAGACTGATCCGATGGGGTAGTCCGCCGCAGCGTTTGCAAATCTGCTTCATCAATTCCTACTATCAGCAGGCGGGGGTCAGGCGGCTGAGCGGGTTGCAGCCGCGTCATTTGGTCATAGGCGGCCAGCTCCAGCGGCTCTAGCCAGCCCAACTGCCGCAGCCCCAGCACCACACCTGTTACCGCAGCGGTGGCGATCGCCAACACCTTCACCCCACAGCGGAGATGCGATCGCCAGCTGAGCGCTGCAACGGGCTGCGTCCAATCTGACATCAAACCTTGCGGCAGCAGCAGCGAAGCCGGAATTTCGGTCAAATCCGTCGGCAGTTCCGCCAGCCGCTGCAATGCCTGCAACACATCCTCCACCAGCTGATAGCGCTGGCTAAAGTCATAGCGCACCATGCGGTCTAGCACAAACGCCAGCCCCAGGCCAATATCTGCCCGGTCTTGCCAGCGCAAATCTAGCGTATTTGGATCGTTCGGCAATTGGGAGGGCTGCATCCCCGTCACCGCTTGAATCGCCGTCATCCCCAGTGCGTAAATATCGCTGCAATAGCGAGGTCTACCCATCAGCTGTTCGCTGGGAGTATAGCCCTCAGTGCCAATGCCTACCGTGAAACTGGTTTGCCCCACATGACCCGACAGCTGCGTTTGCAGCTCCTTAACCGCTCCAAAGTCAATCAGCACAATTTTGCCATCATGCCGACGGCGAATCAAATTACCCGGTTTAATATCGCGGTGAATCACCTGATTTTGATGCACAAATTGCAGCACACTCAGCACATTTTGCAGCAGTACGACAACTTCCGCTTCACTTAGCCGTTGCCCCCGCGAAAACTCTTCGCTGAGGGGATGACCGTCTATATATTCTTGTACAAAGTAAAACTCGTCGTTTTCTTGAAACGAGTCATACAGTTCAGGAATTTGGTCATGTTGACCCAGCCGACGCAGCGTCTCGACCTCCGTATCAAACAGCCGCCGCGCAATATCCAACATGCGGGTGTCGCGGCTGATCGGCTTTAATTGCTTAACAACGCAGCGGCGGGGCTGCTGCGTATCGTCGGCCAAATAAGTCTGACCAAAGCCCCCGGCTCCTAAGATAGTGATAATTTTGTAGCGCCCGCCCAGCACTGTCCCTAACATGGCAACTCAAATGTTCAGCATTTTAATTGGTCTTGTGCTGGCCGATTATGGGGCGTATGCTTCAAAATACTAGCGCGCTGTCCTCAGTCTGTCCCTATTTTGGCATCTGTTCTTTATCTTTCCTAAAATTCCTTCCTTCCTCCTCCCTCATCCCTCCTCCTGCCCCATGCTGCTCTCCGGTACTACCAAACTCCTCGGCGTCATCGGCCATCCGATCGCCCACTCCCTCTCTCCCATCATGCACAACGCTGCCCTGACCCATTTGGGGCTAGATTACGTTTATCTGCCCCTGTCCGTCAAACCGGAGGCTCTGGAGGTGGCGATCGCCGGATTGGCAGTCATGGGGATGCGGGGGTTCAATGTCACCATTCCCCACAAGCAGTCAGTGATGGGGCTGATGGCAGAGATTTCGGCGATCGCCCAAGCGGTGGGTGCGGTGAACACCGTCAGCTGGACGGAGTCTGGATGGGTGGGCACCAATACGGACGTGGCCGGTTTTTTGGCACCCTTGCAGTCGCTATCAAAGGGCTGGAGCCAGAAGAGTGCCGTGATTTTGGGCAATGGTGGCTCGGCGCGGGCGGTGGTGGCGGGCTGCACGCAGTTGGGCTGTGAGCAGGTGCAGGTTGTGGGGCGCGATGTAGAGAAACTGCGGGAGTTTCTCTACAGTTGGAATCTTGCTGCCATCCCGGCTAATCTGTCGGTGCATTTGTGGGATGACCTGCCGACGCTGTTGCCTCACGCCGATCTATTGGTCAACACCACTCCCTTGGGCATGTACCCGCAGGTGGAGCGATCGCCCCTGGGCCCCGCTGAACTGGAATTATTGCAGCCGGGCGCGATCGCCTACGACCTGATCTATACGCCCAAGCCCACGCGGTTTCTCCAACTGGCGCAGGCCAATGGGGCGATTGCGATCGATGGCCTAGAAATGCTGATTTACCAAGGTGCAGCTGCCCTAGAAGGCTGGATTCAGCAGCCTGCCCCGGTGGATATAATGCGGCAGGCATTGCTCGATCGGCTGAAAATCGCCCAATAGAGCAACATCCAATCCCACATTGCGTAGAGACGCGATTCATCGCGTCTCTACGCCATGTGGCTGAGGTTCTAGACGGTCTGGGTGATGCGGTAGGGGCTGACCAGTTTGCCTAGCTGCTGAATCAGCAGGCTGAGGAAGAGGCCGACATCGGTGACGACACCGACCGATTCGACGGAGCCGCGATCGCTCAATTTGGTCACCACAGCGGGGTTGATATCTACACAGACCATTTTGACGCCAGCGGGGGTCATGTTGCCTGCGCCAATCGAGTGCAGCATTGACGACAGCATCAAGATCAAGTCGGCACCTTGAATATGACGGGCATAGTCGGTCTGCGCCTGGAGCAAATCCATTTGG
>CASBQJ010000222.1 GCA_949127705.1 Synechococcales cyanobacterium PMM_0085 | reverse complement strand
GGTGACTAGAAGGCGGCCAGATCGGCGTCGCTGGCTCGATTGACGGTAGGTCTTCGGACAGGTTACCTAACCCATCTAATGTAAAGGCGTCCTCGCTGGCATTTAAAGGTGACTCGGTAGCAATGAGGTCGCTGGGCACGTCGGCAAACAGGTCGGCCAAAAAGACCGAGTCGTTGGGTTCTGATTCTGCAGTCGGGCTAGGTGTGGTCTCTAGCTGCTCCCCCGCATGTGTCACAACATCACCAAACAGCTCGTCTGCGAATAGATCGCCCAGCTCCAGGGTGTCTTCGCTGGTGTCTTCGCCGATGTTTTCGCTGGTGTCTTCACGATCGCCCGACGACATCAACATGAGCATTTGATAATCGCTCAGGCTCAGATCTTCTCGGCCGGGTGGTAGGGCTGTATTGGCTAGAGAGGCAAATAGCCCTGGGTTTGTGGGTTCTGGGTTTGCTCGCTCTGGGTTGTCTAAATCCGGGTTGTCTAGATCCGGATCTACCGACTCTGCGGGCGATCGCGGAGGCGCATAATTATCTAGCGGCAGAGAATATACCGGGGTGGGGTATAGCAGCGGCATGGTTGGGTCTTCGTCAGCGGCGGCGTCTTCAAACAGGGTCAACTCGGGTGCGGTAACGAGCGGCTCCACGGAGGGCTGCGAGGTTTCCAAAAACCGATACACCGCGTCTACTTCATCATCTTCGTCGGCCTCGCTCAGTACAATTTGATCGGGCGCGATCGGCAGCGTCAGATCCTGATTCATGGCCTCTTCCAGCGATTCTCCTAACCGCTGCTGCGTGGTGAAGTCTGGCTCATTTAAGGGGAGAGTCAGATCAAACTCGTTGAGCGGTTGGGGAGAGGCTGGCGGAGCTACATCTACTGTGGGCAGGCTGGTCGAACTAGCGCCATCCGAGCGCTCTAGGGCAAACAAATCGGCTGAGAGCTGTTCGAGAGTTTCCGCCTCCACCTCAAAATCTAACCTCGATTCGTCGTATGACTCAGCCGCTGTCAGCAGATCTTCATCCACCGCCGCTGCTTCATAGCTGTCTTGATGAGGCTGGCCTGGCGCATCAACGCGATCTGCGGCATGTTGTCGAGCGGCATCGACTTGATTTGGGGCGGCGGGCAGATCTGGCAGTGGATCGATCAAATCCCATGATGCCGTCAACGACCCAATCGTTTCGATGGTTTCGGAGGCGTCTAACGCTGCTGCGTGAGTTGTTGAGGCGGGTGGTGGGTTGAGCAGCGCCGTTTGATCGTCATCGTCCTCAGATGGGATATCGATCGCGTCTGACAACAGCGGTTCACCGAACAGCAGCTGTTCGATTGCTTGTGGCGATCGCCCGCCAATTTCCCCCATTGGATCAAGTGGGTCAAGCGATTCGCTCGAGAACCCGCCAAACAGCTCAGATGCCGACACAGATGGCGCTTCAGTGGTGTCTAAGGCCGGATCGCTAAAGCCGTCAAACAGTTGGGCATCGAGGTCTACTAACAGGTCAAAGTCTAACGCCGCAGGGGTCAACGCCGCAGCGTCAGATGCCTGATCGAGACCGGGGTCGCTGGCTGCCGCCACATGCCGATCAACTGGCGCTTCTGCCCAGCTTTCATCAACTGTAATGGCCGACGCGCCAAATAGACTCTCATAAAATTCGTCTAGGTCTTCATAGGGGATATCCGCCGCCGCCGCCGCCGCTGCTGAGGATGCCATCTTAGAGGGGCGATCGCCGGGTGTTGGTGGGGCAGATGCCGCCGCTAGAGCATTATTTTCTGCTGGGTCTGTCTCTGCTGTCTCTGCTGGGTCTGTCTCTAAGTCCGCACTGCCTGTACTAATTTGATTTAGTAGATCTAGCGCCGAATCTAAGTTGTCAACCAGCGGTGGAGAGAGGAGTTGGGCGAAATCATCGGCGCTCTCATCGTCGTCTAACTGAAACTGAGTTAGCTCTTCGTTTACCTGAAAAAAGGTTAGATCGTCGTCGTCATCGTCCGCTATGTTGCGTTGAACCAGCGTTAGCTCCTCAT
Organism: Synechococcales cyanobacterium PMM_0085; assembly: GCA_949127705.1. Lineage (GTDB taxonomy): Bacteria > Cyanobacteriota > Cyanobacteriia > Elainellales > Elainellaceae > CASBQJ01. The sequence continues at coordinate 3,754 of CASBQJ010000222.1, read as the reverse complement.
CTAGCCCCGCTAGCGGGCGGGCGGCAGTTAAAGACGCATCTAAATCCAGATCTAGATCGTCTACCTCCAGGTTTAAGCGGTCTAGGTCGCTGAGGTTGGCGGTTTGATCTTCGCTCACATCCGCGCTCACATCCGAATCTGGCGATCGCCCTGCCCCATGGATATCAGCGATCTCAGCCGACAGATGGGCGGGCGGGGTGTCTCCACGCAGTTCGCTGAGCAACAAATCGATTTCGTCTTCTAGAGCCTCTTCTGAGACCTCATTCGCGCCCTCATCCGCGCCCTCATCCGTTTGAATTTCGGTTCGAGGATCAGATTCATAAGCAGCAGGAGTAGCGGTTTTATCTGGGGCCGCAGAGGCAGTTGCTGGGGGTTGCGGGGAGGCAGTCTGCCCCGACCCAGGCTCAGCGACAGGCGGGTTGGGGGCTGTCCAGTTTGGGTCTTGGAGCGAAGAGTGAAGATAGTTAGAGGCTTCTCGCCCCAACTGTTGAGCTAACCGATTTACCAGGGCAGTAAACATCGCTTCGCCCTGCTGCCCCAGCGTATGCATTTTATCTAACCCCACACCCAAGGAGTCTTCGTAGCTCTGGAGGTTGGTTTGCAGCGATTCAAAAATTACGCGGAGGGTGCTGTCTAATCTAAGCAACAGCTGATCTGACTGGGATTGCACCCGCTGGAGCTGTTCTAGCCGTTCGGTAGGCGTTAGTACCGGTTGATAGGTGGGAGAATTGGCCGCTGGCAGCAGAGTCGGCGGCGCACCAACCTCAGACCCCATCAGGGCGCGATCGCGACTGGACTGCGCTTCCAAATTGGACAGCATCTGGGCTACCTGCCCGGTCAAATTTTCTTGCAACCGCCCCATCAATGATTGCAAAAAGTCTGACATCATCTGCTGTTGACTGGCCGAAGACAGCGTATATTGCTGGCGCTGCGCTTCCAGTACTTTAATTTCTTGCATCAGGCTCTCACGCTGGTGATACAGCAGATCCAGATCGCTCCGCATGGGCTGCATGACGCTGGTGCGCAAGTAGCTCATTTCTTGCAATACGGCCTGCAATACCTGCTGTGCCGACTCTACCGAAGACGCGGCATAGCCCTGGGAATATCCTGGGACATAGCCCTGCAAACCGCCTGCGGACTGCCCTCCCTCAATCCCCCCTCCCTCAGCGCCTGGTGCGGCCTCACTCGCTAGGCCGCTGCTGCTCGATTCGGACTGCTGTAGTGCCAACAAATAGCGGCGGGTCTGTTCTAACACGCGGCGCTGTTGATCGGCATCACCCGTCATTACCCAAGGCAATCGGGGACTGGTTTTGTTCAGTACCTCATCAATTGTATTAAGTAGATCCTGAATTTGAGCCTGTTGAGGAATCACGGTGGTATCTAAAATAATGGCTGGGCGGGGACTGGTGGCGGGCAGGGGACTTGGTACAGCAACTGTTTGCGCATTAAATTAAGGCAAACAGAGATAAATTCAGACGTCTAGAGGGAAATTAAGCGCGCAGCAGAGATGTGACCCACACCGTGCAGCAATGGGCAACGTATCACCCTGCCTAAATCTTAATTTAGATTTCCCAGAAGACAGCCAAATCATCAGTACAGCTTATTTCTACGATTGTGGCTATGACGAGTATTGTGGCTATGACGAGAGCGCAGGGTTCTAGTCTAGACCTGAATCCTTACCGCTAGATGGCATTCAAAGACTCAATGATTAGACTCCGACAGTATCAATTAACGATTTGTAAATCTTTTTATAGAATGGCAAGTTGTAGAATGGCAGGTGGACACTGATTACATTCCCAAGCAAATCTCGATTTCAGGGACGTTTTAGAAATTTAGCAAAAATAATGGGTCAGGTGCAGCTACATTTGAGCTTGTCGATCAGGGCATAACCGTTCATAATCGGAAGCGGAAAACCAGGGTCTAGGTTACGGTCTGACGACGGTAGAGTTGTCTCCTGCCCAACTCCATCTCGCCCAACCTGCTCCAGGCACCATCGCGTCAGACCCAATCACGTTAGAGACAATCGCGTCAGACCGCCACGTCTAGAAAACTGCGTCGAGAAAACTGCGTTGAGAATGATTCCTGTGCAAGACCTTCATCAAACTCACCGTCTAGCCTCTACCGTTCCTGCTTGTCTGATCGTGGATGAGCCATCGAATCTAGCTTCAGAGCAGTCTGCTTCCCAGCCATCGTCGAAAGGGGTATGGTCTCCAGTGTTACTGCCTCCAGGGGTATTGCCTCCGCGCCCCCGGTTTGCATTATCGGGTCTAATGCTAGCCGTTAGCTGTTTACTGGGCATGGTTGCCGAACCCGCCGCCGCCCAAACGGCCAGCCCCACCAACCCCATTCTCAAAATTGGGATTGTGCAGCGGTTTGGGGATGAGGCGCGAGAACTGCTGACCCTGCAACCGGTGGAGGGCGATCGCCTCTCATTGCGGTTCAAAACAGGCGAGCAAGACCAGACCCTTACAACAGCTGGGTCGGTTAAAGTTGGCGTGACGATGGAACCGTTACCGCAGCCAGCGGTAGTAGAGCGCGTTGTATTGAGTACCCATCGCAGCTTTGAGAGCGCCGAAGATAGCGCCGACAAGTGGCGATCGCGCGGCATTGAAGTAGAGCTAGCGCAGCCCCGGCAGTGGCAGGTATGGGCCAAGCGCGACACCTACAGCAACCCATTAGTGCGGCGGCTATTACTCAAAAATCTTCAGGCTCAAGGGGCCCGCACCGCTTTTATTGATACAACCATTGAGCGCGCCGTTCCTCGCGCCACGCTTGAGCTAAACGGCACCCGCATGATGCGCGATGACGTAGAAATTGTCTCGTCCTATGGTCGCGTATTTGTGACGCCTAGCAACCCTGCCGATGCCGCCGAACCCACAGAAGAACGTCGTCTCTATGGCGGTAGTCTGCGGCTACAGCCAAATGCCTACGGCAACTACACCCTAGTCAACTACGTTCCGACCGAGACCTATTTGCGCGGGGTGGTGCCGCACGAAATTGGGCTACGGGCACCCGAAAATACAATTCAGGCGCAGGCAATTTTGGCGCGTACCTATGCGCTGCGCAACCTGCGGCGGTTTGAGATTGATGGCTATCAGCTCTGTGCGGATACTCAGTGTCAGGTTTATCGAGGGCTGACGGGCGCTGCTGAGGTGAGCGATCGCGCGATTTTGGCCACTCGTGGCATGGTGCTCACCTACCGCAATGAGCTGATCGACGCCCTTTATTCCTCCACCACTGGGGGCGTCACCGCTCGCTTCACCGATGTCTGGAATGGAGCCGATCGCCCTTACCTGCGGTCGGTTGTCGATTCGGTGCAGGGTACCTGGAACTTGGCACTGCGCCCCTTATCCGACGAAGCCAATCTGCGCGCGTTTCTCAACCTGCGCCAAGGATTTAACGAAACAGACTGGGATACATTCCGCTGGCGCAAAGAAGGGACTTTGACCCAGATCGCGACCGATCTGCGGAAGTTTTTGCAAAGTCAGCAGCATGCATTAGCGGGCTTCAGCCGCGTTGAAGCCGTGCGGGTAGTGGAGCGATCGCCCGCTGGACGAGTGCAGAAACTCGCGATCCAAACCAATTTGGGCACTGTTGAATTAGAAAAAGACGAAATTCTGCGGGCAGTCTATGCCCCCGACAGCACCCTGTTTTACCTAGAACCCATCTTTGAAACGGTGCCTCTGGTTCAACCGTCGCCCAACGCGACTAAGTTTCCAGCCACTGCCCCAGCCACTGCCCCCGACGCTGCGGC
>CASBQJ010000221.1 GCA_949127705.1 Synechococcales cyanobacterium PMM_0085 | reverse complement strand
TCGACAGTGACACCACTCGGGCCAAAGGGGCGCACCGCACCCTGCTCACCCAATTTGCTCAGGGCGAGGCCGATGTGCTGGTGGGGACTCAAATGCTCACCAAGGGGATTGACTTGCCCCAGGTGACGCTGGTGGGGGTGGTGGCAGCCGATGGCCTCCTCCACTTAGCCGATTATCGCGCCAGTGAACGAGCGTTTCAGACGCTGCTGCAAGTAGCAGGGCGAGCCGGACGGGGGGATGAGCCGGGGCGGGTGCTAATGCAGACCTATTCACCTGAACACCCGGTGATTGAGGCAGTTCAGCGCCATGCCTATGAATCTTTTGTCGAAGCAGAGCTACGCTATCGAGCCGAGCTGGCCTACCCGCCGTATGGCCGACTCATTTTATTGCGGCTGAGCGGTTTAGATCAGCAGGCCGTGCAGCATACGGCGTTGAACCTAGCAGAGCGGCTGCGATCGCACAGCTCAGAGTACGAGATCTTAGGTCCCGCTCCGGCGGCCATCGCCCGCGTGGCCAATCGCTATCGCTGGCAGATTTTGCTGAAGGGGCCGTCAGCTCAGAGCGACACCCCACCCGATCTGGCAACGATGCGATCGCAGCTTCCCGCCAGCGTTAGCCTCACAATTGATGTTGATCCCCTAAATTTGCTTTAGGGAGAGGCTTTAGAGAGAGGCAGAGCGATCGCCATTCAAGAGATGCCAGCTTGACCCTGGTCGCGAGCTTTATTTCGCCGCTGACGGCGCAAGTTAGCGGCAATTTGGGAGCGATCAATGGGGAACCCTGCCGTGGGGATCACTTGGTATTGGCGATCGGCTTCCAGCGTTTTCAGCTCCGTATAATCAACCCAATGAATGCAATCAACTGGGCAGGTATCGATCGCCTCTTGGATCACCTCATCAGCATCGCCATCTTGCCGAATCACACGCGATCGCCCGTGATATTCCTCAATATAGAAAGTGTTACGCGCTACGTGGGCACAGTGCTTGCAGCCGATGCAGGTTACTTCATCGACATAGACACCTTTCTGCCGCACCACGCCGCCTAGCTCCGGTTCCAGCCCGGTGCGCTCCGGGGCATCGCGCCAGTCGCCACCCAGTTCTGGCTCTAATCCAGTCGGCGCATCTCCTAAACCAGGCGCATCGGATAAATGCATCGAAGACAAGTCAAACTCGTTCATTCCACCCCTCCCAGCTAAACTAGCCAGATGCACAAAAGGTCAGCCTCACGCTGACCCTTGTGATAGATTCATCGTCACAACGGGCAGTCAGTTTCAGCCAATGCCAATTGGTTGAATTGTCCGACCGTCACTTTGCCATTCCAGTTAGCCGTTCCAGCGCTGCATGACCAAGCGAATCGAGCCATCTGGCTGACATTGCTCTTCTGCCACCTGAAAGCCTTGGCGAGTCGTCTCTTTGACAACGGTGTGGTAGGCGTAACGCTGAGTCACCTGATTGACAAACCCATCGACAGACAAGGGTTGCTGCCAATATTGCAAATCTGCAACTAGCGAATACTCGTGACCATTCCAGCTAAAACCAACATCGTAGCCATTGTCTTGGGGGATCACAACTTCAGCAGCGTGGGTTTGACCCCGGTAGCCCCTAACGGCTTGAGGTCCGGGCTTCCAGTTGATGTCCATATCAGTCAGGGCGGCCTCTAGCGAGGTCAGGTCGCGGATCTTGGTTTTGATTTGGCTAAAGTGTGACATAGAGGTGTTTATACAGACCAATTACAAACAGGACACGAAACTACCATTCGCTCAACGACGTCTGCGTCTGAAAAGACGTAGATTGATTCAATTGCGCCTTGAAATACTCGGAGGTTGGCTCTTGATTTAGAACCTGACCTAGCTGAGCCTCAATCGCCGCTGTCACTTCAGCACAGGATGCCCCAATGATGCCCGTGACCTTTTCCTGAACCCGACCATCTGGATAAATGATGAACTCTAGCGTTTCCATAAGCTTGTCACGCTACTGAAAAAAATCTATAGACTAGTGGCGACCTGGATAGAAAAGCAGAGTTGCTTCAGCACCTAGGTTGATTTTGAGTAGGCTTGACCGTGACTTATGACCGTGACTTATGAGGAAGTCCCACAACTTTAAGTGTGATCCATCGCATTGATTCGAGTCGAAAGTTAAATAAAGTTAACGCAGCCGACTAGCCCTACTCTTATAGATAGTGTCGCGCAACTTACAAAAGCCGTCAACCAAAAGCCGTCAACAAATCAGCTGTGGCCAAATTAGGCAACACTCCCGGTTGGAGTCTTGATAAACTAGTCTTCACAGCAAAGAATATCTGGATCCAACCGATCCAAGATTTTTCAAACTGGCTGAAATTCGCTACTGAAGACTATTTAGGAGATCACATGACTCGCGCGATCATGGAAACCGACAAGGGCACTATCCATCTCGAATTGTTCGAGCAAGATGCTCCCAACACCGTTAAGAATTTTACCGATTTGGCCAATAAAGGCTTCTACGATGGGCTAAACTTCCATCGCGTTATCCCCAATTTCATGGTTCAGGGCGGTTGTCCCAAGGGTACTGGCACGGCTGGTCCTGGCTACACGATTAAGTGTGAAATCAACTCTAACAAGCATTTGGCTGGGACTCTATCGATGGCGCATGCGGGGAAAGACACGGGTGGCAGCCAGTTTTTCATCTGCCATTCGCCTCAGTCCCATTTGGACGGGATGCACACCACGTTTGGTAAAACTGAGGATATGGATGTGGTCAACGCGATCCGCCAAGGGGACAAGATTCGCTCGGTAAAAATTGAGCCATAGAACCAGATAGGTGAATGCTGAACGAGCTGTAGAGGTGCGAGCTTTGACTTTTCCTCTCCAGCTCGGCTCTCAAATCAGTTGAGACGGCCTGTTTCGAGGGACAGAAATCTATGGCTCTGAGTGGATTTGATCCTGGTTTTGAATAGTGACAAGATACTTACTTTGATAGTGACAAAATGACGGCTAGCCTGGTTCTCAGCACAGTTATTGTTGGATTAGCTTCGATTATATTGGCGGAACTGGTTAGAGACGTTTATCACATTGGCGGCCACTATTGGCAACCTCTCCAGCGATCGCACAACCTGCATCACAAAGCCTACCGCCGTGATCTGAGCATCACTAGTCTGGCGGCGTATCAGCAGGCACAGTTGCACAACGATGTGCCTGAGTCGTTGGCGATGGTGGGAATTGGAGCCTTGGCAGCTTGGGTTTTGCAAAGTCCAGCCATGGGGATTGGCTGCATTTACTCAGCTGGGTTTTTGCTGACGGCCTCTGCCCGCTCTCAAGGGCTGCTGCTCCAGACAGACATCACTCACAAGCCTGGTGATTTGGTTGAAATTCCGACTCAATGGACCGTGAATCGGACGTATCACTGGCGGCACCATTTTGATCAGGGCAATGCTTATTTTTGTGGTCATTTCACCATTGTTGACAAGCTGTTGGGCACTGCTCTATCGCTCAAGGGCAAGGTGGTTGCGGTCACGGGGGCATCGGGTTCTCTCGGTCAAGCCTTGATGGCCCAATTGGTGCAGCAGGGCGCAAAAGTAATAGCGATTACGACGTCTGAGTCGGCTCAGTTTGCTGCGGGAATTGAGGTGGTGACCTGGCGAGTGGGGGCAGAGCACGAGTTGGGCGATCGCCTCCAATCGGTGGATATTTTGGTGATTAACCACGGGATTAACGTGCATGGCGATCGCACCTCAGCCGCCATTCAGCAATCGTTTTCGGTCAATACCTTTTCTGCTTGGCACCTAGCCGAACTGTTTCTGAGCACGGTGCAAAGGTCTGAGCATAAAGCCCTCAAAGAACTTTGGATCAATACCTCTGAAGCGGAGGTGGGACCGGCATTTAGCCCGCTTTACGAACTTTCAAAGCGCACCCTCGGTGATTTAATTACGCTACGCCGTCTAGATGCGCCCTGCATTATTCGCAAGCTCATTTTGGGGCCCTTCAAGAGCAACCTCAACCCGATTGGGGTCATGAGTCCTACGGTTGTGGCCAGGGCGATCGTGGCATTCGCCAAGCGCGATGTGCGCAACATTGTGGTCACCATTAACCCCATCACCTATGTAGCCTTTCCCGTTAAGGAGCTGCTAGTTTCACTATATTTCCGGCTATTTTCTCGCTCAAAAAATTAGTGCCCAGCCAGTAATGCCCAATCAAACGCACTCCTCACACTTTCCCGGTTCACTGC
>CASBQJ010000220.1 GCA_949127705.1 Synechococcales cyanobacterium PMM_0085 | reverse complement strand
GTGCCAATGCCCCTACGTTAATCGGGCATGGCAGTGCCAATGCCCCTACCTGAATTGCCGATCAGCCTGCCTGCCAGGTGCCGTGGAAGCCGGGAGGAATGATGCTGGGTAGGGCGAGGCGGCATACGGGTTCATCATCGAGCCGATCGCTGGCATAGACCCAGACTTCGCTGGTTTGGCGATCGCCATCCAACACCACCGTCAAGATCCAGCCCTGCTCAGGATTGAGCGCATCGGGAGCGTAGATCGGTTCAATTGGGTAGCAATTTGCCCCCAAATCGGCGGCGGTTAGCGTGCCCGTTTCGTAGTCAAATCGCCCGATCGCCCCAAACAGATCTTGGCCGCGATCGACGTCTGGCCGATGCAGGGAAAAATAGGTAAACCGCGATCGCTGCCCGACGTCTGCGGGCGACACGACCGGAAATTCGCAGCCCCGATCGACCACACAGTGCATGTCGGTCACGGTGGCCGTTTGTGGAGCCAGCCGCAGTTGCCAAAGCGTGCCTCGCGCAGGGGTTTGAATCTGGCCTGTGGGCACCTCCTTTAGGTACTGGTTGGTGCGAAAATCGTTAAACCGCACTAGGTCAAATACGACCGCGCCGTCGCTGTCCACCCAGCCATTGCCAAAGTGCCACTGAAACCAGGGTTCCGTTTCACCCCGGCTCACCACCTCCAAGCTGTCGCGGTCAATCACCAAAATCTGCGTCCCTTGCTGTGGATTCCAGGTCATCACATCGCTGTAGCTTTTGAGGTTGGCTAAGACGGGCAGCGGGTTGATGTGCAAGGGCGGCATCAAAATAATCAGGTATGGCCCCGCCATCACAAAGTCGTGGATGAACGGAACTCCTTTGAGCGCGATCGCCGTCTGTTGCCGAATCGTGCCGCTGGCGTCGCTGCGGTAGAGATGCAGCACTGCCGATTTGCCAATCACCACCCCAAAATTGTAGATATCGCCCGTCTGCGGATCGCGTTTGGGATGTGCCGAGTAGGGTAGGACAGTGCCGCGCGTTTCGACCAGCCCACCCAAATTATCTAGCCCAATTGTGGCTAAGGTTTGCAGGTCGAGGGCGTGGGGCTGACCTGCTTCCCACAGCGCCAGTAGCCGATCGGTGACGGCAATTACAGAGGTATTGGCAACGTTTTTAGGGGGTTTACCAAACCAGTCCCAAGGCGCACCGGGGGCGGTCATGCCATAGTTGCCAAACAAAAACTGATCGGCCTTGGCTTCAGCCTGGTAGCCTGCTGTTTGGACGTAGCGATAGGTTGCGGTTGCGCCAGCGTCGCTAAAATTGACGGCCAAAATTGCACCATCGCCATCAAACCAGTGCCCCACGCGCCGAGTACCCCGCGATACTCGACCTGGGCCATTACGATAGAGTGTGCCGCGCAGGCCAGGGGGAATGGTGCCAGAAACCCCGCTTACTGAGGTAGTAGCAAATTCGGGTGCAGGTTGCTGGAAGGCGATCGCCCAAGGTTTGGGGCTAGTGGCTGGAGTGGTGCTAACCATAGATACCTGATGTGTGATGTTTGTGACGTTTATGGCGTTGGCGATCGCCTCGTCGGTGATGGGGTCGTTACGAGGGCACAAGTTGAGCCATTAAAAGCCAGCAATTCTCATTATGACTTTTAGTTTGCCTCAGCTATGAAACCTTGAACGAAAGCCTATGCTTTCGAAGCCAGACTATTGCCAATAGCCTCAATCGGCTGAACCAAATCCGGGAAAAATTTCCATAATGAGAATTGCTGATTAAAAGCTCACTGATTCTCAACGTGAATTGCGATCGCCCTGCAACAGGTCAACCGTAGTAGACGGTGATAGCGCAAAAAACAGCGGTATTATGCTTCTGGGTTGCCTAATTTAGGTTAAACTAGTGAAAATGGAGTGCGGTGGGGCAGTAGCTGTGTCTTATAGGAAAAAACCAGTAGCTAACGCCGCTGGTTTTTTGTTTTGCTACCAAGGTATTTCGGTGAAAATTTCCAAGGCGTTGATGCTATTGCGGGTGAGATACGATTTCAGTCAGGCTGATTTAGGGAAAAAGACAGGGATGTCGTCTATCAGTGATATTGAACTGGGCAAGCGACCGCCGCGTTTGGATGAACTGGAAGCCTATGCCAAGGTGTTCGGGATCAGCACCAGTGCAATTATGAGGTTTGCGGAAGATCTAGACGATCCAACCTATCTGTTCCCACCGCTGATGGTTGAGAAGCGCATTAAAGGTCTAGAAGGACGCAGGGCGCAGGTGCCTCGCGTTCGTAAACTGAAAGACAAGCTAGAGAGTTAAACTGCAATACTTCTCGCTTAGGGCTGAAATTGACAGGTGATAGGCGTTGACAAAGCTTAGATAGCGATTTTGCCGCCATCATTGCGCGTAATTACCACCGTGGCCGAGCGAGGACGCGCATTGCCGCCAGCGAGCCAGTGGCTTGTAAACTGCGTCGGATTCGTGACCGAGGCGCTACTGTTGTCGGGATGTTGGATATTTACGAAGATTACCTTGCCATCTGGCGATTCAGTGAAGACCCCGGCGTGGAAAACTTGGAGCGATCGCCCCATCTCCCTTAGCAGATCCTGTTCTGTTATTTCAAGCGCTCAAGTAGGCGATCGCCCACACGCAGCGCATTGGCAATAATCGTCAGGGCCGGACTGACGCCAGCATTGGATGGAAAGAAACTGCCGTCTACCACATATAGATTATCGACATCGTGAGCGCGACAGTCGAGATCGAGCACAGAGGTAGCAGGGTCTTCGCCAAACCGACAGGTGCCGCACTGGTTCGCGACTACCTGGAGGGGGACTTCGCCGTGCGGATGGAGACCGCTGCGTTGCCAGAGTGAGCTTTTAATCGACTTTTCAGCAGTTTTCAACACCTCTGTCCAGCGATAGATCAGGCGTTCATGTACTTCGGTGTTGTTGGGTGTGTACTCCACATACAGCTTCTCACCCACCAGCCGCACCCGATTGGTGGGGCTAGGCAAATCTTCTGTTTGCACCCACCAGCCAATTGAGTGAGTCGCCAATTGCTTCAAGCCAAAACCAGGCATAAACTTGCCTAAAACTGACAAAATTGGGGGCGATTCTGCAAAAATCACGTCTTGCAACAGTCCGCCTGTATTTTGAATATGTCCCATGGGGTAAGGAAAATCGGGTTCGCCCCAATAAAAATCGTTGACGCTGACGCTGCGCTGAAAATCGCCGGAGTTGGGAGGGCTAAGCTGCACCACCGATGAAATCAGGTGTTTCATTAAATTGCGCCCCACTTGGTCAGAACTATTGGCTAGCCCGGTAGGATGCGCTTCGTTGGCCGATCGCAACAGCAGCGCCGCTGAGTTGACGGCACCGCAGGCCACCACCACAATATCGGCCAAAAATAGCTGGGGCTTACCGTCCACCTCTGCCTGTACGGCTTTCACGGTGCGCCCTGACGCATTGGTATGCAGGTACAGCACTTTGGCATTGGTTTTTAGCGTTACGTTCGGAAACTCTAGCGCTGGCGTAATGCTGCTGACCTCGGAGTCATTGGTGGGGTCATCTGTGCGCAATGTTAGCCCGAGTGGGATCAGCGTGGGATGCAGTCCCTGTTGGGCGATCGCCTCTACCATCTCTGCAACTTGCGGTTGGTGGGCGATCGCTTGGTAGGGATACTCGGCGCTGTGGGGTGGCTCGGTGGCGTCATCGGCCAAGTGGCCGTGCACCTGGTAGAGCTGTTCTGCTTGGGTGTAGTAGGGTTCAAAATCCCTGTACTTCAGCGGCCATTCTGGAGAAATGCCGACTTGATGAGTCACAGCTTCAAAGTCTCGTTCCCGCAGTCTCAGCAGCGCCGCTCCATAAATTTTGGTATTGCCACCAATAGCGTAGTTGGTCTGGGGCGAAAAGGGTTCGCCAGATAGGTCATACCATTGTTCTGGCGCACGATATCGCTCCTTTTTAAAGATGTCGATATTGCTGCGGTTTTGGTCTTCTAGGGGCATAAAATCGCCCCGTTCCAGAATCAGAATCTTCTTGCCGCTGGCTGCCAGCTTATAGGCCAAGGTGCCGCCGCCAGCACCTGTCCCAATAATAATTATGTCGTAGTATGCATCATCAATAATCATTTGAGTTTTCCTCCTAACTAGAAACTCTTAACTAGAAATGTGGGAAGTTTTGCTGAACTAAACGGGTGCGAGGAAGATGTTATTGCCACAGATAAATTAAGCAGAATAAGACAATCCAAATCACATCGACAAAGTGCCAAAACAGGGATGTTTCGTCTACACCCACATGCCCATTCGCATAATTATTGGGAATTAGCGATCGCCCCAACATCAGTCCTTGTAGCAAAATGCCAATTAGCACATGCAGGCCGTGGAACCCGGTCAACAAGTAGAACAGCCCGCCGTAGATGCCAGTGGTCAAACCAAACTGAAGACCACGCCACTCGATCGCCTGACCGACTAAAAAGTAGGTACCCATAGCCATGGTGAGCAGCCACAGCAGTCGAAACTGAACTAGCTTGTTTTGTTTCAGTGCCCGTTCAGCAAAATAAATTACGAAGCTGCTCGATACCAGCACAATGGTGTTAATTGTGGGGGCACTAACCTCTAACCCTTCCACACCGGGCGGTAGCCAGTCGGGAGTGGTGAGTTTAATCATGGCGTACCCAGCAAAAAAGCTGAGGAAGATCACACTTTCGGATAGCAAAAACACAATGAAGCCAAACATGCTGTTGCCGGCATGGTCGTGTGCTTCATGGTCATGAGCGACGTCTGCAAGAGCGGGCTGGATCGACTGTTCGGACGTGATTGAGCTATCCATGGCAAGCAAAGGAATGGAGAATAGGAAAGGGAAGGGAAGGGACGTGTGAGCGAGACGTTCACATATTCAATTGCGCTAACCAAACTGCGCTAATCAAATTGCGTTAACCAAAGGGGCTAACCACTAGTGCGGTTTTAACGCCGCTTCGTTAGAGACCAAAGGTTCCGACTTGCCATACCCATAGGGTCCCGATATCACAATCGGTAATTCTTCAAAATTTTCGACAGGTGGCGGGGAAGACACCATCCACTCCAACCCGATCGCCCGCCACGGGTTATCAGGTGCTGGTTTGCCCTGCACCCAGGCACCCACCATATTCAAAATAAACGGCAGGGTAGACATGCCCAATAAAAACCCACCTAGGCTGGCTAGCACATTGGAAAAAGCAAACTCTGGATCATACGACGATACCCGTCGCACCATGCCATGCAAACCCGCTAGGTGCATGGGTAAGAAGCACAGGTTAGTACCGACAAAGGCCAAAACGAAGTGCAGCTTACCCAAGCCTTCGTAATACATTCGCCCAGTGATTTTGGGGAACCAGTGATATAGAGCGGCAAACATTGCCATTGTGATCGTGCCATACACGATGTAATGGAAATGACCCACCACGAAGTAAGTATTGTTAACGTGAATGTCAACGGGCACCGACGCTAGCATCACGCCTGTAATCCCCGCAAAGACAAACATCATGATCGCACCCAAACAAAACAGCATGGGTGTATCTAGCCGCAGCTTGCCTCGCCATACGGTCGCTACCCAGGCAAATACTTTCACGCCGGTGGGCACTGCAACCAACATGGTCGAAAACATAAACAACATCCGCATCCAACCCGGCGTGCCGCTGGCATACATGTGATGCACCCACACCAACACACTGACGACAGAGATCAACAGCGAAGATACCGCCACTACCCTATAGCCAAATAGCGGCTTGCGCGCATAGACCGGCAGAATTTCGGAAAAAATACCGAAGGCAGGTAACGCCATCACATACACAGCGGGATGGGAATAGAACCAGAAAAAATGCTGGAACAAGACTGGATTGCCACCCCGCTCGGGATCGAAAAATGCAGTTCCGGCTACGATATCAAACAGCAACATCACAGCTCCTGCGGTGAGGGCAGGTAATGCAGCCAATTGAATTAACTGAGCGCTGAGTACTGCCCACACATAGGCAGGCATCCGAAAGTAGGTCATTCCCGGTGCGCGCATCCGCACAATGGTGGTGACAAAGTTGACTGCGCCCATAATGGACGACACGCCAGAAATGGCTATGGCCAAAATCCATACGGCCTCACCCGTAATCAGATTGCCAGTTGGGTTTTGGGTGCTCACAGGTGGATAGGACCACCACCCCGCTTGAGCGGTGCCACCGGGCAAAAAGAAGCTCGCCATGAGCAAAATGCCGAATACAGGCACTAGCCAAAAGGCCACGGCATTGAGGCGGGGGAAGGCCATATCGCGCGCGCCAATCATTAGCGGCACTAGGTAGTTGGCCAGCCCCACCAGCGACGGAAAGATCCACAGAAAGATCATGATGGTGCCGTGCATGGTAAACATGCTGTTATACAGGCTGCGATCGAGCAGATCTGACTCGGGGGTGATCAGCTCGGCGCGCATGACCATCGACAGCAAGCCGCCAATTAAGAAAAACGCAAAGGAGGTGACCAGATACTGAATTCCAATCACTTTATGGTCGGTGCTAAAACCAAAATAGCGTCGCCACCCTGTAGGAGGTTCGTGCTTTGGCTGCTCAAGCGCAATGCTGATGCTTTCAATCATCCTTTATCCTTGGTTTACGAGTGGTGGAGCGGCTGGCTTAATCGTGGGCCAGCCAGGGCGAATGCCTTTTTCTTGGCGGGTATTGTATTCGGTGTAGGCGGAGTTGACGGCTGGGACGCGATCGCCCTTTGCAACCGTAGTCAACCATTGGCTGTAGTGCTCAGGAGACTCTACCAGCACATCGGCCTGCATCACGGCGAAGTAAGTCCCGCTAAATTGCGAATCGTCGAGCCGATATTTGCCTTCGCGCACGGGTGTAAATTCAAACTCGATGGTGCGTTTTGGTAAGATATCTTGCTTCAGCCGGAAAGCCGGAATGTAGAAGCCGTGGATCACGTCTTCTGAGGTCATCGATAGCCGCACCCGCCGATCAACGGGCAGATGAAGCTCGCTAGTCGTCACGTTTTGCTGGGGATAGTGGAACGCCCACGACCACTGTTTAGCCAGCACGTCAATCTCTTCAATCGGTTCAGCATCGGCGGCGGCGGCGTAGGCAGACGGCGTCCCCATGTGCATGTGAACTATATCCATTGGTCCGCGTATGGCCATCTGTTGATAGACCTGGTAGCTGTAGCCTGCAATCCAAAATACCAGCAGCACAGGGATCACCGTCCACACCACTTCTAGGGTGACGCTGCCTTCAATTGGAGGGCCATCGCTGAGGTCAAATCGACTGGCTTGCTGGGTCAGCATGGTATATAGCAAGGTGCCAGTAATCCCCAGGAAGATAAATGACCCCAGGACAACGAGAAAACTAAACAGGTCATCCACTAGCTTGGATTCGGCAGACGCTTGCGGTGGCAGCCACGTGTAGGCTTGCTGCCCCATCCACAGGCTTGCCAGCAGTGACAGGCTTACCAAAACAACTAGCAGTGAAATGGTTTTAACATTCATAAAAAAATATGGCCTGGGTTATTTCAGCAGCAGATTGGGGTCTTCGCCATAGCGCAGCAGATTGTCTGCGGTAACGTGGACGCCAAACTCACCCCCAAGGTGTGCCCCTAGCGTCCCGTGGACAAACATCACACCCAGCACCGCAACGCCTGCAAATAGGTAGCTCCACTGCACCTGCCGGGATACATCTTTACGCCATCCATAGCGCTGAAACCCTCGCCATACGGCCATCCCTACGATCAAGGCCAAGAGCAAGACACCGCCTACACCATGCAGCAGCATCGTGGGTAACGCTTCTAACCCCCAGGCGCTTTTGATCCCGGGTGACGGTTCTGCCAGCAGCATTTCGTAGAACCCGGCGGCAACGGTAAAGAAGGTGACGATCGCCGATGCTAGGACGTTGTACCAGCCGACATCAAAAAAGTTAGAGCGCACCGCGTTGAGCGACAGCATTTTGAGCAGCGATCGCTCCAATGGGAAAAACGCCCCGGCAAAGTCAAATGCGATCCCAATAATAAACAGACCCAGGGTAATATGTACCAAGTTGGGATGGATGGGAATAGTGTAGGGCAATCCATTTGCGCCCAGTTGTGATCCCAGTTGATCAATCAGCTCAGGGTTCATTACAACACTCCATCTCTAATGGCTTCTACTACAGGCACGGAGTGCAACCCGTAAACCCAAACCAATTTATCGCCCAAATACACCTGGAACACGACCAAGCTAGTTAATAGCACCCCAGCACCCAGGTAAGGAATGGGTACACTGTTGGGATCACGCGATCGCAAGATAAAGCGCCAAGCCGTCATCCCCGCCAAAATTGCCGATAGTGACCAGCCAATAATGGTGTGCAGGTTTAGCACAGGTTCTACCGCATCATAGGGTTCCGACAATCCGGCTTCTATTTGGCCAAAAATGATTGCCACAAAAATAGAGAGCGTGGCAAAAAATAGATTCCACCAGCTCACCTCGTATAGGCGGCTGTTGTGGCTAAAGTAGGCAATGACATCACAAACAAAGGCAAACAGCGCCATCGCAATCACAAAGTGAACAATGATCGGATGGAGCGTGTCGGGATAGGGTAAGTTGTGATCATTTAATGGGGGCAAGCTGAACATTTGGGTCTCCAGTATTCTCCAGATGTGTAGAGCGTAGGTAGAAGTTCGAGGCTGGCGTAACGAGTAGAGCGACTGACGCGACGAATTCTGATGATGGCTGTACTCCCCTTACTAGGATAGCGGAATGGCTCCAGTAGCGCCTTTCCCTTGACCCTCCCTTCAGCAAGATTAAACAGTTGGGGCAACGTTGACCGATGGAAGACAGTGCATTTAATCATGTTTGGCAGCTGGTAGGTGGGGCGATCGCCCTCAACCCCGACACCTTCCGCCTGCTCCAAACCCTGCCACAGCAAGAGTGGGTGGCGCTGCTAATTACCTTAGCGGCTGGGTTTTCCAATGCGGTTGGTCAGGGGATCATCTTATTTGTCAACCGGGTGCGCCCCTTCCGCTTCATCTTAAGCCTTTTTCTCTCTGCCATTTTATTTGTGGTGGGATGGGTGTTTTGGGCGATCAGCACGCGGCTGGCCTATGACATCGCCTTTGAACCCAACTCAAACTGGAGACAAATCGGCAGCATTTTGGGGCTGGCCTATGCTCCCCAGCTGCTGAGTTTCCTGATCGCTGCCCCTTATCTGGGGGTACCTATTTCCATCGCGCTCTCAATTTGGAGTTTTTTATCATTCTTAACGGGGATGGAAGCTGTTTTAAGCCTAAGCGCATGGCAAGCCTTTTTGTGCAGCGGCCTAGGCTGGGCGGTGCTTCAGGTGTTGCAACGCACGATTGGCCGTCCGTTAAAAAAAGCAGGGCAGTGGCTGCAAAATACAACCGCTGGCACTCAGCTCGTAACAGACTTAAAAGGGGTGGAACGCATTATTCAAACTGGCATCTTACCGAGACGGAGCGATCGCCAAGACTAGCCTTCTAGGCGGTTGAGATACTGAAGTGAGATGCTGAAGTGAGATCATGAAGATATTGGCATCCGCTTAATTCGGTCTCTGTGCTTACCCCTGTGCTAATTATATCTCACCTAGAGCGAGAGAATACTTAGGCAACTAGCCCAATAAGCTGATGAAAACGCTATGCCAAAATATTTGCTAGAGCTACGCTGTATCCATTAATAGTCCCGATTACTGACTTTAGCGACCCAAGGCATGTCCGGAAATCCCAAAACCATGCAGGACAAAAGTTGAAAAATGCAGGATAACAGTATTGAGCAGGTGTTATGAGTTGGCCAGTAAGCCTATGTTATTTAGTTAAGACAGTCATGTGGTCAAGATAGTCATCTGGTCAAGATAGCCGATCCGCTGCTCCTGAGGATGTGTCACCTGAAGTCCGACTTGTTAGCCCCCCTAACCCTTCTTTTCCTATGGATAACACGCCAATTAGCTCGCTTTTGGAAAAACTGAAAAATTCAGACGAGGGAGTGCGAGATGCTGCCACCACCGAGCTTTGGCGGTTGTGGTTTACTCAAAAAGGGATGTACGGCCTAGAGTTACTCGAACGATGTCAGGCCATGATTGATGCGGGCGAATTTGCGCAGGCAGAAGAATCGCTCACGGCCATTATTGAAGAGCAGCCAGATTTTGCCGAAGCCTGGAATCGACGCGCGGTGCTTTACTATATTCGGGGTCAATACCAAAAGTCTTTGACAGATTGTGAGCAGGCGATCGCCCTCAACCCAGTACACTTTGGGGCATTGCATGGCCAGGGGCTGTCCTATGCGGCGTTAGGACAGCATGTCGCTGCGATTCAGGCATTTCGTCGCGCCGTAGAAATTCAGCCCCATGCGTTGGTGAATCAGCAAATGATTTTGGAATGTACGGCTCGACTGAGTTAGCAGCCGTCTAGAGCGGCCTTTAACGTTAAATAACCCGTTCAACGTCACTTCCAATCACGTCTCCAATTGCTAGCCTCGTGCCATTGACAAAGTCCCAACCCGACTGAACGCGTTTACCCGGTAGCTGAATTTCATGCAGCAGCAATAGGCCATTGCCTGTTTGAACCAGTGGACCTTGGTGTTTTAATAGACCCACAACGGTGCCTGGGGCGGCGTTGGGAGCGCGCGCGGTAACCCAATCGGCTACCTGCGCTTGCAGGGGAGCCGGAAGCTGCGCCAGTTCGATGCCACCTAAAGGTACAGTTGCCAAAATTTTAAGCGGCTGGCCTCGAAACATGGCTACACTGCTAGGGAAAAAACCACGCACCTGGTTGTGTAAGGCGATCGCTGCCCTTGTC
>CASBQJ010000219.1 GCA_949127705.1 Synechococcales cyanobacterium PMM_0085 | reverse complement strand
GGGTTTGGCTATCACCGATCACCACAGCGTCAAAGGCTACGAACAGGCATGGCAGTGGTTGCAGCAGCAAGTCGAGACCGCTGCGGCTCCCCTGCCGCACCTCTGGACAGGCATGGAAATCAACGCCGAGCTGCTGGCTGATGAAGTTCACATTCTGGCCTACGCATTTGATCCCTACCATGCAGCGCTTCAGCCCTACATGACCTACAAAAAAGGAGAACCCAAGCGCAAAACCGACGCAGCCGCCCGCGTGATTGCCGCCATTCATGCGGCAAATGGGATGGCAGTATTGGCCCACCCAGCTCGCTACCATCGCGCCACCGCAGAGCTGATTCCCGCCGCCGCCGCCCTCGGGATCGATGGAGTCGAAGCTTTTTATGCCTACAACAATCCCAATCCGTGGCTACCGAGTCCTAAACAAACCGAAGAAGTCAAGCGGTTGGGCAAAGCCTACGGCTTATTTAGCACCTGCGGCACCGACAGCCACGGTCTTAGCCTGTTACAGCGCCTGTAACCGTAGGGACGCGATGCATCGCGTCCCTATCAGGAGGCGGCTCAATTTTCAGATTGGATCTTCAGGGCTTCGGGTTTTACCGCCACTGTGACAACGCCACCATTGCGGCGCAGTTCTAAGGGCAAATCATCACCGATGCGCGTAGCTTCCACAATTTGCTGCACCTGCTCTGAACTCGTTACAGCTTGTTGACCGATTTTAGCCAGCACATCGCCAGCGCGAACCCCTGCTTTGGCGGCTGGAGAGTTGGGCACAACTCGAACCACCAGCACACCTCGATCCTCTTGAACCGTGAGCGGGCTATTGGGATCGCTGTTCAGGTTTTGCTTCAGTTCGGGGGTCAGCGTCACCATCTGTACACCCAAGTAGGCATGATCGACTCGCCCAGTGGCAATCAGCTGATCGGCAATGCGTTTGGCGGTGTTGATTGGAATCGCAAAGCCTAAGCCCTGAGCATTGGCGCGAATGGCCGTATTGATGCCAATCACGTCGCCCTGCTGATTCAGCAATGGCCCACCGGAGTTGCCAGGATTGATGGCTGCATCGGTCTGAATAAAGCTAGCGCGCTGATCGGGAACACCCACTTGGGCACTGCTGCGACCTGTGGCGCTAATAATGCCCGCAGTCACGGTATTGTCGAGACCCAGCGGATTGCCAATGGCGATCGCCCATTCACCGGGCTGCAATTGGTCAGAATTGCCCACCTTAATGGTGGGTAAATTGTCGGCGTCTATTTTCACCACCGCTACATCTGTCACCCGGTCTTCGCCCAAGACTTTACCGGTTAGAGTCCGCCCATCTTTTAGAGTAACGGTCACACTATCGGCTCCATCGACCACATGGGCATTGGTTAAAATCAGCCCTTTGGAGTCGAGAATAAACCCTGATCCAATGCCTCGTTCAACGCGAGAAGACGAGGGATCAGCAGAATCAGAGCCAGAACCGAAGAAACGCCGGAAAAAGGGATCGTCCAACCCTTCGGGCATGGGTTGTCTAGCCACCGTACGAGAGGAATTAATCCGCACCACAGCAGGGCCAACTCGCTGCACGGCATTAGAAATAAAGTTAGGATCGACTAGGCCAGCAAGGGGACTAGCCGGAGCCGCCTGACTGATGGTTTCAGCTGATGGGGTCAGCGCTAGAGCGGGCTGAGAAATGGTTTGAGCGGCCAAGAAGCGATCGCCTGCTACTACCGTGCCAGCACCCAATACAATCAGCGATAGGTAAAGCAAAGGCTGCTTCATAGCGGATGGACGAGTATTGTTTTGAGAATCTTTGAGCATAGTTACAAGGTCAATGTCCTGAGGGTCTGGCTACATACTGACCCGATTACCTATTGAATGTAGACAATGCAGTTGTCATTTAGGTGTCGGGTCTATCGCAGGTATATGAATTTTTTGTGCCTCTGAATCAGAAACTAAAATATTAGAGACTAAAACATTAAATCAATACTCAACTGTTTTAAATCAAGAATGTAGAGGGTGCTGCGATCGCCGACTTGAGTTGTGACCAAGATACCGTGAGTATGAAAGGGCGCGATCGCCGTTACGGGGGCAGGGCAATCTACGCGGCCTACCCGCTGCCCCTGTTCGTCAAGCAGTAGCAGCTGCCCTTGAGCATTTGCAACCACATAGCCCCAACAGGTAGACGCCAGCACATGCGGGATTAGATCTAGTCCTAGGCGAGTAATGCGCAGCGGCATCAGGTCAATCATCACTAGCGCATAGGGGTCATTTTGATCAGTTGCCACCAATCGGTAAGGGATGGCCGTTTCGACGATCTGACCCAGCAGCAGTGGCAGCGTCAATCGAATCAGGCGATCGCCGCGCCGCGTGAACACCTTTAGACTGGTATGGGGCTGGCTCAACCGGGTGGGATCACGCCCTGGAGCCGACTCAACTACACGTGACACTAAAACGACCTGGCGAGCATCCAGCGCAATCAACCGCTGGGGCTGCCAATCTAGGGTGGGGTGAGGCGATTCTAGATGAG
>CASBQJ010000218.1 GCA_949127705.1 Synechococcales cyanobacterium PMM_0085 | reverse complement strand
TGAGTTGATGAGTAGATGGTGATTGACCAGACTGCATACGTTGACTTCTTGGCTGAGATAAACAGCAGTATCATAGGCTACCATCACGTTTGGAGCCAGATGATTCTGCCCTACTGACAATATGGAAGTGTAGTTCCAGCGAAAATCTAGAAAGCTAATGCTGGTGCTACACACCATTAATTTTGCCGTTTTAGATGCTCTAGCCATTGGTCAAGCTCGGTGAATGAAATTGCGGCCTCTTTGATTTCTCGCGATGCATGTTTCCAAAAAACTATATGAACGGGTATTCCACGTCTCTTGAGCTTCTCAATTGCCGGAACATAGTCAGAATCTCCAGAAACTAGTGTTATAGCTTCAGCCAGTCATCTTAGGACAAGGGGCTTAAGCCTCTTGTTGGCTGACGTGCTAACCTGGGTCCTCACGTTTGTGGCGACGGCCATACCTCATCGCCAGCTTGCAAAGCCTCGTAAGAATCTTCGATCATTGTTGCAACTATGTCTGTATCAATTTTCTTTTCAGCGTTTACAGTATTTCTGTCATAAGTTATTACTTCAAATCTGTTTCTTTCAGCAGCAGCCCATAAAGAATCGTTCTTTGGAGGCTTAGAACCAAATGATGCTGCTTTTCTAACTTCTTTTCTGTCGCCTCCAGCAAAACTGAAAAGCTTGCCAAAATCAAGCTTCCAACTGTGGTCACAAATATTGCCTTTTACCGCAGTCCAAACGTCCGGTGCCATACCGTTCTTATAAGCTGCAACATGCATTCCTTCAATCCATACGTTTGAATTATCTACATAAAGCAAATTTGCCATTGAATCTCCCCTTCGCAAGTTAACAATACCTTGACCATCACCGACTAGCCCTGCTTCTCAAACGTCATAGCTTATAAACTCCAGACTTGAACGGAGGCAAGCGTGGGTCATAGATAGCTTGTACCGTTTCCCGCTACACCAGCCGTTCAACTTTCTGCCGTCTCCTCAGCGGAAATTACGCAATACTGGGAAGGGTCATTGAGATTTTGGTTAGGTACTGCAAGATGGAGCTTCAAGGCAGCGCGACACCCCTGCTCTCGTGGTCGGGGGACTGTCTGGTGATTGGACTATTTGAAGAGGGCGTAGAGCTGACAGGCGACCTGGCGGCGCTTGATCAGGCAGTGGCAGGGACGCTGCAAGAATTAATTGAGGAAGCAGAATTTAAGGGCAAGGCTGAGAGCAGTGCAGTAACGCGGGTTGGGGCAAACAATCCGGTGCGAAAAATTGCCGTGGTGGGGTTAGGTAAGGCCGATGCACTGACGGCTGAAGGGTTGCGGCGGGCAGCAGGGGTGGCAACGCGGCTCGCCAAACGCGAAAAGGTGAAAACGCTTGGGGTCAGTTTCCCAGTATGGCACGATGATGCGGCCACCAGCGCTCAGGCGATCGCCGAAGGGATTGAGCTAACCCTGCACCAGGACAACCGCTTCAAGTCTGACCCAGAGCCAAAACCGCTGCTGTTGCAATCGGTTGACCTGCTGGGTTTTGCTGGACAAGAGGCCGCCCTGACTCGCGCCCGCCAAATTTCTCTGGGCGTAACATTAGCGCGGGAATTGGTCAGCGCTCCGGCCAACATCGTCACGCCCATTACGATGGCCGAAACGGCAGAGGCGATCGCCCACGAGTATGGCCTGGAGCTAGAAATTTTGGAACAGGCCGAGTGTGAAAAGCTGGGCATGGGCGCATTTTTGGGCGTGGCCAAAGCCTCTGACCTGCCACCCAAATTCATCCACCTGACCTACCGCCCTGCCGGCACCCCGCGCAAGAAATTGGCGATCGTAGGCAAAGGGCTAACCTTCGACAGCGGCGGTCTCAACATCAAAGGCGCAGGTAGCGGCATTGAGATGATGAAAACCGACATGGGCGGGGCAGCAGCGACCTTGGGTGCAGCCAAGGCGATCGCCCAACTCAAGCCCGACGTAGAAGTCCACTTCATTAGCGCCGTTACCGAGAACATGATCAGCGGTCACGCCATGCGCCCCGGCGACATTCTGACGGCCTCGAATGGCAAGACGATCGAAATCAACAACACCGATGCGGAAGGGCGGCTGACGCTGGCCGATGCACTGGTGTTTGCGGAAAAGCTAGAGGTAGATGCAATCGTAGACTTGGCTACCCTGACCGGAGCCTGTGTGGTCGCCCTCGGTGACGACATCGCTGGACTGTGGAGCACCAGCGACGAGCTGGCGACGCAGCTATTGAACGCAGGCGTCCCGGCGGGCGAAAAATATTGGCGGATGCCGCTGGAGGAAAAATACTTCGACGGCCTCAAATCTGTCGTGGCCGATATGAAAAATACTGGCCCGCGAGCGGGTGGAGCCATTACCGCCGCCCTTTTCCTCAAGCAGTTCGTCAAAGAAACCCCTTGGGCGCACCTAGATGTGGCGGCAACGGTCTGGACGGACAAAGAGAACGGCTACAACAACGCCGGAGGCACAGGGTTTGCGGTGCGCACGCTAGTCAACTGGGTGCTGGCTTAGGACGTGGGTGAGCAGATCTGGTTGCCCCGCTGGCGGGATAGGTGGGTTAAAAATGAGTAGGGTGCGCTGAGTGTGCCTCACTTATTTTGCGAGAAACAATGAGAAGATGTT
>CASBQJ010000217.1 GCA_949127705.1 Synechococcales cyanobacterium PMM_0085 | reverse complement strand
GTACCCAAGGTTGGATGTACCAAAACATGGCATCCGCTGCGATCGCTAGTCTCATAGCCCAGCGCTGACTGGACAACTGCCACATCATCTAGCCGTCGTTGTCCCGCTGGAGACATGATGGGCAATCCACTGCGGGGATCAAACAGGTCGGCCAAATATCCCAGTTTTTGTAGCTCCCGTGCGATTTGGCACCCAACGGTGAGGAAGCGATCGCGCAATGCTGCTTTGAACTGCTCATTTTCGGGAGTACGCTCGACAAACTCAGCGGGACAGGGCTGTATGACAATCAGCACCGACGCAATCGGCAAACCCCATCCCGGTAGCAGCTGCGATCCATACTTGCGGATATAGGAACTGGGCGGGTGCGTAGAACAATACACAAACAGCGGCCAAAGATTTAAAAATAACTATATATGAATGGCACTTACTTAAGGAGTTTAGATCCCCGGATTCTCCAAGAATCCGGGGATCTAGGCAGTCGATTTTTGTTTATTTCAGTGACATTCAACTATATATAGCCTTTCCTACTTCGGTGCAGTACCGGCAAGGGCTTAAGCCCCTTGTTCTGAAACCTGTGATGTCGCTTTGTGGTCATGATAGGCACCGGTAAAAGCGCGCTCGGTGCCTTTTTGGCGGGTGACTTTGAACTGTTCTGGGGTCAGCTGTTGCCGCCACTCGGCATCAGTTTTAACCACTTTGGCCTGTTCCGCTTTGGTTGTTTCAGCCTTGTCTTCCATGGTGAGAGTAAGTCTCCAATTATGCGGTTGCCACAGGCTTTAATCCTAGCTTTGTCATCAGTCGATCGACATCAAAGTGCTTTTGCATCATTTGGCGAACGTGCTGCACTTTAACCGCTTCTTGTAACCGCACTTGCCCAAAGGTGCGATCGATAATTTCTACGGTAGTTAGGGTATCTAAATCGACTGAGAGAATTGGGACTTCCAAATCTTCGGCTCGGCTGAGCACGGCCGGGATGGGCGGAATTTGTCCTGTGAGAATTAAGCAATTGGTGGAAGTTTCGAGTGCTGCGATTTGAATATCGGTGCGATCGCCCCCTGTGACCACCGCCATGTTGCGCGATTTGCGGAAATACTTCAACGCCGAGTTGACGTTCATCGCCCCAATTTTTAGACTCTCTACCATCAAATCTAGGCGATCGCTCCGGCACAGCACGTCCGCGTTGAGCTGATGCACCAATTCACTGACGCTAACACTGCGCAGCAAATCGCTGCGGGGCAAAACGGCCAGCACCGGAATCCCTCGGCTTTCTAGAAACGAGCGCACGCGGGTATCGACTGCATTAAAGCGATCTAGCGGCACATCGTTGATTAATACGCCGTGGAGGCGATCGCCCAACTCACGCTTTGCTGCTAGCAACGCATCTACTACTAATTCAGAATGAAACCGACTGACCAACACCACCGCAGCATCCATAACTTGCGACATCTGGAGGAGCGACAAGTCAAACAGCCGACCTTCATCTAGCGTCCCCGCTCCCTCAATTAAGACTAAATCTCCCCCTTGCCCCTGGCTGGCGTCTTGCAAAGATTGTGGATAATTAGTCTGGTCGGTGCCATCAAGTCGCGCCGAGATGGTGATGTCATCTAGTGACAGTAGCGTGGGTCGTAGGCGGTTTGCTGGCAGATTTAGTGTTTTAGCAATAAATCGCACGTCTTCATCAATTACATCGGTTGTAGATTCACTCAGGCAAGTTCCGAGCGGCTTACCATAAGCAACGTCTAGCCCTTTTTCCTGAAATTGAAATGCCATTCCTACAATGATGGCTGACTTACCACTGTAAGCTTCGGGTGATCCCACTAATAAATACGTCACGGACACACTAACTCGCTTTTGTTCTAAAACCGAGCCTTGCGACTCGTTGACTTTCCACCTGAACGCTCAACAACTCTAACGTTTTGCGTCCGCCTTTTGATTTTTACTATTGTAGAGGGGATAGCAGATCACGACCGGACTAATCTGCCATCCCCTTAGCCTAGAGGCTGTTTTAATCATCTAGGCGCAGTAGTTTGCGATAAAATCCCTGGGAAAAGTCGGTGATGCGCCCTGCCTTGAAGGTAAAAATGACTTCAATTAAGAAATCAACAAATTCAAAATTTGCCAGCATTACTTCATAGCTCAATTCGGCATTGCCATCAAACTGCAAGCGACAGCGCGTTAGATCGGCTGGGAGAGACGATACGCTCCAGCTAGCCACAAATGGGATACTTTCTCCACCTTCAATTTTGCGCGACCCTTCCAAGCTGCCTTTTTGATAGAGGCTGATGGCGAGGGGGAGGGCGTTGCGTTTACGACCCTGATAGTAGGGAGAATAGACGTTTACGTCGCGTGGATTAGCGGGCTGGAGAGTCTCAATAGTCATGCTCAAATCGTCCTTGATGTTCTGTTGATTTGGCAGATTGGCGGTTGGGCAGCTTACCGTTTATCCTTGCCGTCTAAGGAAGTAATGACCAGTTACCTCATTTTAGAGTTGCCCTAATTTTACAAGAGCAACTCTAGCAAGGCAAAACATGATTTACTTGCAGTCCAGCGTGCCCCGCAATCTATCATCGCTAACCTTGGAGAGCCTTGAGGGCTAAAGGGCGAAAATAGTTTTAGCGGCTTCTAGATTAAATGTAGCTATGGAACCTAGCCCTTTATAGCTCTTTTTCTGTGTCTTTTTGGCTTCTTTCTGGCGTCTTTTTAGCTTCTTCTTGGCTTCTTTTGCGTAATGTTGAGGCTGGTTATGGTGTAGCGGAGTCAAACAAGGAGATGATAGGCATACTGTTTACCTTGATCCTCTACGCTTTCACACCCATCTGCCGCCGCTTGAGCTGGCGTGTGATGCCATCAGAGTCCTGGGGTGGGCGTTTAACCCTTTATCTATCTAGTTGCCCTTGACGTCTTCATCTTTACAAATCTTGGTGATTGGCGGTGGTGCAGCGGGCTTTTTTGCAGCGATCGCCTGTGCCGAAGCGCACATTGACGCTCGTGTTGTTTTGCTAGAAGCCAACCGTACGCCGCTGACTAAGGTGCGTATTTCTGGCGGGGGCCGCTGTAATGTGACCCATGCTTGCTTCGATCCCGCCTTACTGGTGCAGCATTATCCCAGAGGTGGCAGGGCCTTGCGGGGGGCGTTTAGTCGCTTCCAGCCGCGCGATACGGTGGCGTGGTTTGCTCAGCGGGGGGTGACGCTAAAAACAGAAGCCGATGGCCGGATGTTTCCGGTAACCGATGATTCGGCTACGATTGTCGATTGCTTGATGCAAGCTGCCCGCCGAGCTGGAGTGCAGGTGCGAACTGGGGCAGCGGTGGTTGGGTTGACCTACGCAGCGTCTGGCTTAGAGTCAACGTTTCAGGTGGAGCTGAAGTCGGGGGAGGTAATTGGGGGCGATCGCCTCCTGCTTGCGACCGGCAGCAGCCCGCAAGGATACGCCTTAGCCCAAGGCTTAGGGCATACGATTGAACCGCCCGTGCCGTCACTGTTTACCTTTACAGTGGCTGATCCAGAATTGCGATCGCTGGCAGGTGTGGCCGAACTGGCTCAGGTGCAGCTGGTTGTCGCTGACCAAAAACCGCTGGAACAAACGGCTCCCCTACTCATTACCCACTGGGGATTCAGCGGCCCCGCTGTGCTCAAGCTATCGGCCTGGGGCGCACGGAGTTTGCATGATCAGCATTATCAAGGACGGCTTCAGGTGCATTGGCTGCCGGGGCAATCACCGGATCAGATTCGGCAACAGCTGATGGCCGCAAAACAGCAGCAGGGCAAACGGGCGATCGCCGCCACTTGCCCTTTAGCGCTGCCCCGGCGTTTGTGGCAATACCTGATCTCTCGGGCTGCCATCCCTACCGACCAGCGCTGGGCCGATCTGTCAAAGCCGCAGCTGCATCAGTTGATTCAAGAGTTGACCCAAAGCCAGCACCTGATCCAAGGAAAAGGTGCCTTTAAAGATGAGTTTGTCACCTGCGGCGGAGTTTCACTCAAACAGGTAGATTTCAAAACCATGCAGAGCCGTCTTTGCCCCGAGCTTTACTTCTGCGGTGAAATCTTAGACATAGATGGCGTTACGGGTGGCTTTAACTTCCAAAGTGCTTGGACTACCGGCTGGCTGGCAGGGCAAGCGATGGGGTTGAGAGAGCCAAGTTAAATTTGGGCTGAAAATTGGGGGCTGCTGGGTGACTATTTGCCGTCTTTTTTACCGTCTGTTCTGCTCTCTCTAATACTTTCTACTAGGAGGGTTTTAAAGGCTTCTCCAAATTTCTCTTCAGAGTTTTTCTTTTTTTCTTCTTCTTTACGATTTAATAAAAAGGCGCAGGTAAATAAGAAGGCGATGGTGAGGGTGTCGATGCCAAACATAATGTATTGCGGAGAAAGGTTGTAGATAAACTCACAATGGACTAGCTCTGGAATTTAGCAACTGCTGCTCTTGAAGACGAAGCCAGACTTGCCTTACAAGGTCTTAGCGCCAAATACCGCTACCCATTCAAAACTGGTTTTATGGCCTCAGTGAACTTAACCGCATCAATGGATTAAAAGCCCACCTGGGTAAGCTGGCCGCTGCAATGGGCGACTGCTTTTAGGGGACGTTTGATCGCATTAACCGCGAAACGGGTTTCAGGTTGGATGCACCTCTAGCTGTTTTGAGCCAAACCGTTGCAGGTTTAGCCAATCACTGATTACTCCGTCGATTGAGAATCGCTACAAACCCATTAATCGACGCCCTCTAACCAAGTAACACCATTAACAGGGAACTTTAAAATATGCCAAAAGTATGATTATTCGCGCTTGACGCTACTCTTAATGATTTAAGGCGAGGATTTTCGCGATTTTATACTACAGGTAGCGTTTTGCTCATAGGAGAATAATATACTACATGCTTTGGCATTTTAGCAAAGATAGGTCTGACCCCTTTTAAAGGGGGTTATCACTTTTTTAGGTCTCATCTCAGATGGATATGCACGGCGAACAAAGCAGGTTTGTTCTGGTGCCTTAAGCTATACTTCAACCAAAAGCCTGGGCATTCCGACAAAAACAATGGGTTACGGCTAGAGTTTTTTAATAAAAAACAAGTATTAGCCTAGGGAAAGCGTTTCGTAAGATCTCTATTTGGACTCTGTCACGGCCATGAAAGTCTTAGAACACTCACCCACTCGGCTAGCGGTACAATCTCAGTCAAGCTATATGCAGTGGGGGTTAGGTGGAGGGTTGATGCTAGTAGGGGTTGGTACGTTAACCCAGCCTTTTTTAGGGCAAATCAGTGCTTGCTCCCTTTGTGTGCCTGCTAGCCTGCATTTTGTGCAGGGAACGAGTCAGTTAGGGGGCATCTTTCTGGGATTAGGGATGTTGCTGTTGGCACTGTGTTGCCAAACCAAAACACTGGTGCTTGATCAGGCGCTGGGGCAAGTGAGTTTGAAGCGCGATCGCCTCCTAGCGAGTCAAACGGTCACCTACCCATTGCGCCAAGTTACTGGGGCTGAAGTTGTTAGCCGTGGTAAAGGATTTTATGTGTCGTGGCTGCGTCTTTGGCTAGAGCAAGGCGATCGCCTGCGGGGGGAGTCGCTTTCAATTACGGTTCCAGTGGCGGCCTGCCCTGCCTCCAAAGGGAGGTTGGGCACCATCGAGAACCACATTGACAGCTTACTGGATGCCAGCGGCCAAACCCGTCGAACAGCTACCTTTGCGGGGTGGATCGCCGAGCAAACGTCACAGCAGCTGACGATTCGTAAGCCCCAAAGTTTTGCCCAGCCTGCTGCTGCGATCGCATACGTGATCGATAGGCACGAGAATCTGCTAACCATTCGAGGCTATCCGAAGCACACGAATTTGAACCAGGACTTTGCCTTGGCTCAAATTTTGACCATTCGATTAGAAGAAACCTATGCCCCCGATGACCACGACGCTACTCATCGCATGCAATTGGTTCTAATCTCTGGAGAGCGTCTGTCTATTTCAGAAGAACGGTATGCTCGCGTTGGCCTTAAACCAGTGGCGCATTGGCTCGCTCAGTTTTTGCAGGTAGAACTACAAATTATCCCGTTCCTCACAGAATCATCAGACAACTGGGATTGGCTGTAAGGTTGGCTTGTCAGGTTGACTTGTCAGGTTAGCCAGATCGCACGGCCACGTTAGGCCGATGGATAGTCGCGCAATAGGGTCAAAAAGCGGTCTTGATCAAAGCTGCGGGGATCG
The DNA here is from genome assembly GCA_949127705.1 of Synechococcales cyanobacterium PMM_0085. Taxonomy (GTDB): domain Bacteria; phylum Cyanobacteriota; class Cyanobacteriia; order Elainellales; family Elainellaceae; genus CASBQJ01. The sequence goes on along the minus strand of CASBQJ010000217.1, from coordinate 967 downwards.
CGCCGTGATCCAGAGCGATCGACTGCTTTGTGAGTAGTCAGGCGCGCTTCCGGTACACCGGTGCGCGCTGTCAGCCAAGCCAATGAGCGATATTGGGCATCGCTATATCCACTGTGCTGTGCCCCGTTGCCTCGGCCATCGGATGGGCTTTCTAGAGAAATATGGTAGGCAAAATTATTGACTGAAGCTGGGAAAAGTGGGTTAGTGACAACGCTTTCGGAGCCATTTGGCCCCGCAAAAACTGAATTGCCTGCCCCAAATGCTCGATATTCGGGCGGCAGTAGATAGACCACGCCGCCGTTACGCCGGATCAAGGCATGGTAGGTGCGCTGGTCAGCTCCATTGCGGTGGGGAGTGCGGAAGGTGTTGATGGCGCTGCCGGCCGATCCAACGGTTTCATGCACCACAACAATGGGAGCGTTATCAACGGGGTTGCCTCGGGCATCGGTTAAGAATCGGTAGCCGTAGTTGCTGGGGTCAGGTATGGCATTTTCTTGACGGGGAGTGTAGGAAGAGGCGGGCAGGTCGCGGAGGGTTGGGTAGGGTAAAACAATCGCCGCCAGATCTGCCGCCAGATCTACATTGCCCGGAATTAAAAGCTGCCGCCGATCGTTTGGAATGGGATCGGGGGGCAGCGGGGCTGGGATTTGAGCCGGACTGAGCTGCGCGCTAGCCCGATTTCCTAACGGGACTAACCCTTTGTCACTCCACAGCAGAACTAGTGCGATCGCCATTAAGGCCACCAATCCCAGCCTGCCAAGCATCCTCATCTTCGCGTTCACAACCCCAACCTTCGCGTTCACAACCTTGCCGTTCACAACTAAACTCCTAAAGATTGTGGATTGCCCAAATACCTGGTCACACTACTTAGATGGTAGATCGCCTGACGCCTGACGCACCTTAACGAAAAGAAATTCTAACCAATAATTATGTCCCATACAGTCATTGCGTACACAGTCACCTGTTT
>CASBQJ010000216.1 GCA_949127705.1 Synechococcales cyanobacterium PMM_0085 | reverse complement strand
CTTTTGTTGTATTGCTGTTGATCATCTTGAGTTAACAGGCGGACAACAACGTTTGTATCAACCGCAATCATGCCACTGCTCCATCCCTCCTGTGCCAATTGCAACCTCTAGCTCTTCTAAACTCTTGGGCTTTCCTCTGTAGTTCAAACAGCCTGCAATTTCCGCTAACGTCGTCTCTGGAAAAGGCTTCTTGGGTTTTAGCAGAATGCCATCGCCGACATCGATCGCAATCAGTTCTTGACCTGCCTCCCAGTGATGAGCAGCACGTAAAGCTTTTGGAATGATGACTTGTCCTTTACTCGACAAACGGGTTACTTCCATTAGATCCAGGGTCACAAGCGGTAAGAAATATGTAAGAATTCTAGCATCGGCATCTCGAAAGTGGTTCGGCAGTCGAACAGTGCGTTGGCGCGATCGCCCATTACAACAGCCCCAATCTGAGTGGCGATCGCCCTGAAACTTGTGGGGCTAGGAGCGATCGCCAGAATTTCAATTTGAGGGGCGATCCAGATACCCGTAGAGACGCAATTCATCGCGCCTGCATCACCGCTGTCTCCACATTAGTAATAAGTAGCCGCCTTGCGATGTTGAACAGCGGTCACGCCAACCGTTTCTAGCACTTTGCCATTTTCGACTGTGGCATAGAGCAACCAATGGTCGCCGCACTCCATCCGGTTTTGGGCATGGCATTCCAAATAGGCCAGGGCATCTTCTAAAACGAGGCAGTCATTCGCAGCAGGATGGGTAGCCAGGTCGGAAAAGCGATCTTCCCCAGGGGTGATCGGTTTCAAAAAGTGCCGTCGCAAATTACGGCCTTCTTTGAGAATATTCAACACGAAGGCATCGCCTAAATTGGGCAACAGATTTTCGGCCTGGGCTTTGGCTAGGGCGATCGTAATGCCGGGTGGGTTGAAGGTAGCTTGCGAAATCCACGAGGTGAGAATGGCGGTGTTGGTGTCGCCCTGCTTGGCGGTTAGCACACACAGCGAACCCGTAATCCGGCTGACGGCTTGTTCGGTGCGATCGGTCTGGGCATCAATGGCGGGTTGCCGCAGGGTACGGTTTTTCTGCGCCCTTTTCAAGACTTGCGCAAACTCAGCTCCGGCGGTTTCGCACTGCTGCAGAACGGCTTCAGTTGGGGTAAATTTGACGCGGATTGGGGCAAACCCAAAGGCATATCCGGCATCTTGTAGCTTGCTTTCTAGCAAATCTACCGCTTCACCACTCCAGCCATAGGAGCCAAACACGCCAGCCAGTCGGGTTTTGGGTGCTGTAGACAGAATGATGCCCAGTGCCGTTTGAATTTGGCTGGGCGGATGTCCGGCTAGGGTGGGGGAGCCAATGATGAAGCCGTCGGTTTTTTCGATTACCGCAGCAATTTCGGCAGGTTCGGTAAATTCGCAGTTAATCGACTCGACAGCCACCCCGGCTTGGGTTAACCCACGGGCGATCGCCCCTGCCATCACAGCCGTATTGCCATAGGCCGAGGTGTAGAGCAGCGCCACACTGCGGTCTTGTGCCTGTTGGCGATCGCACCAATAGCGATAGTCAAAGGTGAGGCGGCTGACGCTGTAGCGCACCAACGGCCCATGGGCAGGGGCATAGAGCAGCGCCTTGGCCGCCACGGGAGCCAATTTGTCGAGCGCGGCTTCGACTTGTTTAGCTTGAGCGGCATAGAGGCAGTCGAAGTAGTAGCGCCGATCTTCGGTGAGCGATCGCCACTGCTGATCAAACAGCTGATCGTCGCAAATGTGGGTGCTAAACAGCTTGTCGGTGTAGAGAATCCGGGTAGCCGCGTCGTAGGTGCAGAGGGCGTCGGGATGGCGCGGGGTGGGCGTTGGGATAAACTGCAACTGGTGTCCCTGTCCCAGATCTACAGTTTCTTCGGTATTGACGACAATAATCCGCAGGTTCTGTCCGGCAAAGGCGCTGCGCAAAGCCACCTCGCCCGCCCGCGTGCAGACAAAGGTAATTTGAGGCGACACTTCTATGCCCAGCAGCGCTTTTAGGGTGGCGCAGCGGTTGGGATTGACATGCCCCAGCACCACATAATCAATCCGCTGGAGGTATACATGATGCGCCAGTTCTTCAATAAAAAGATGGGTAAACGACTCACCCGGTGGGTCAATTAGCGCGGTCTTGTCAGCCTGAACTAGGTATGAGTTGGCCGTGGTGCCTTTTTGGCGAGCATACTCAATTTCAAACTTAAGGCGGTCAAAGGTGCGCGATCGCAAAACGGTGGTATTCTGGGCGATTTCAGCCACCTGAACGTCACGGGGGTTCACGTCAGCCATGATTCTGCTTGTGCGAGTAATGATTTCAAATTTTTTAGTAATGATTGCCAACTTTGCGGTGATGGACGGCGGTGAGGGAATCGGGCTTGGAGACGCGACCGGCATCGACGCTGCTGTAGACGACCCAGTGATCGGTGCAGTCCATCCGGCTGACCACTTCACATTCCACATAGGCCAGGGCGTCGGCCAAGATTGGCGCGCCGTTTTCAGCCGGGTAGGTTTTAATCCCCGCAAACCGATCGGCTCCAGGTGGGAAGCGCTTCAAGAAGTGCTTCATTAGGGGCTGGTAGTTACCTTCTTCGAGCACGTTGAGCACAAAGCGATCGCCCACATGCATAAAGGACTCGATCGCCCGGTCTTTGGCCACCGCAATCGTCATCCCCAGTGGTTCGACGCTGGCCTGCGCCACCCAAGAGGCCAGCATGGCACTAGCCGCGTCGCCTTTACTGGCGGTGATGATATATAGCCCACCGCTGAGTCGCCCTAGGGCTTTGTCTAACTCGTTATCGAGCGATCGCATTTGCTTGATGGAGCGATCGCGGGTGAGCCATTGACCGAGATCGGTGCCCGCTTCGGTGCATAGCTGATAGGTAGCATCAGCGGGGGTTTCTTTAATCAAAATTGGCGCAAAGGCTTCCCGTAACCCCAGCTCTTGAAAGCGGTTGCGTAATGGATAGACCGATTCATCATCGCCGCCACCGCTTTCAAATAGGCCAACGGTTTGTTT
>CASBQJ010000215.1 GCA_949127705.1 Synechococcales cyanobacterium PMM_0085 | reverse complement strand
GCCTGATTCCGGTAGAAGTAACGTTGCCCAATCGAGATGGCAAAATTAGCAGCGGCTTATTGGCTCGCGTTAGCTTCGCGTCCCAAACGGCGCAGCAGGTGGTCATTCCGGCCACGGCCATCCAGGCGGCGGGTGGCGCTAGATCGAATGGGGCTGGTGTCGATCAGAATCCCCCCGCCCAGCCGCCGACCGCCACTATTTTTGTGGTAGAAAGTAGCAAGACAGACGGCAACGGCGATCGCGCTACCGTTCAAGCCCGCACGGTGAAACTGGGCGATCGCTTAGATAACCAGGTCGAAGTGCTATCGGGGCTGCAACCGGGCGAACAGTTTGTCGTGCGCAGCAGCGGAGAACTCAAAGACGGCGATGCGGTTCGGCTTAGTTTCATTTCAGAAACCGCCCCCTAACAGGCTAGGTAGGCTTCACTTCCAATGAATGACGCTCCTGCTGTTTCTCCTGCTGTTTCTATAAGCGTTACCATGCAGACCCCTCAACCGTCCGGCTTTAGTATTAGCGCAACTGCCGTCCGTCACCATATCGGCACACTGATGCTGACGCTAGCCGTGATGGTGATTGGCATATTCTTTATCTTCAATCTTCAAGTTGATCTACTGCCTTCCATCACCTATCCCCGCATTGGGGTGCGCCTCAGTGTGCCCGGTATCTCGCCCGAAGTGGCAATCGACGAAGTCACAAAGCCCCTTGAAGAAGCACTTGCGACCACCGAAGGCGTCGTCCAAGTTTACTCTCAGACGCGAGAAGGGCAGGTGAGCGTCGATCTATATTTTGCACCCGGTGGGGACATTGACCAGGCGCTCAACGATGCCACGGCGGCGTTCAACCGCGCCCAGTCAACGTTGCCAGATATTGTAGAAGCGCCCCGCCTGTTTAAGGTAGACCCTTCGCAGTTGCCCGTCTATGAAATGGCGATCGCCTCCCCGTCTCTAGAACCAGTGGACTTACGAGTCTTTGCCGATGAAGATCTGGCGCGCGAATTAGGCGTGGTACCAGGGGTCGCAGCCGTTGATGTGTCCGGTGGCGTGACCGAAGAAGTCCGGGTGATCGTAGATCTCAATCGCCTGCAATCTCTAGGAGTAAACGTTAATGACGTACTCACAGAACTAGACGACGCTAACCAGGATGTGTCGGGAGGGCGCATTCTTGGTGAGCTATCTGAGCCACTCACCCGCGCGGTTGGCAAGTTCCAAAACGCCGATGAGATCCGCAATCTTTCGTTCCCGGTGGCCAATGGAAACGCCACAGATGCGGCTGACACCGATGCCGCCGCAGACGAAACAATCGGGAGCGCGGGTCGCCGGGTTTACCTGCGAAATTTTGCGGAAATTATTGATGGCACTGAAGAGCAGCGAGTATTTGTCTCGCTCAATCAGCAGCCTGCGGTCAAAGTCAGTATTCAAAAGCAGCCCGATGCCAACACGATCGAAGTCGTTGAGGGTGTTAAGCGCCGCATTGAAGAACTGCGACAAGCGGGTGTTATTCCAGCCGATATGGACGTCACTCCAACGCTGGACGAGTCTATCTTTATCAACAACGCCATTTCTAATGTCACCAGTTCCGGTTTAATGGGTGCGGGGTTGGCGGCTTTAGCGGTGTTCCTATTCCTGGGTTCCCTGCGCCAAACGCTGATTATTGTGCTGGCCATTCCGTTAGCCACCCTGGCGGCCATTATTATGATGCGGCTATGGGGTCTATCGATTAATGTGTTTAGCTTGGGTGGTTTGGCGCTCGGCGTGGGCATCGTGGTCGATAACTCCATCGTCATGCTAGAAACGATCGCCGAAGATGCAGGCATGACACCAGGGCAAGACACTCGCACGCGCCTCACCGCCCGCCAGCTCATTGAACAATCGGCTCGCAGCGGTCAGTCGGTAGAATCGGCGCTTGTAGCATCAACCACTACAAACCTGGTTGCCGTTCTGCCATTTTTACTAATTGGCGGCTTTATTGCCCTTTTGTTCAACGAATTGATCCTGACCATCAGTTTTTCCGTCGCCGCTTCTATTTTGGTGGCGGTGACGGTGGTACCGGTGCTCACCTCGCGGCTGCTGGCCATTCGCAAAACCAGTGGAGTCAGTCGCCTGTGGCTATTGCAGGCATTTAATCGCCAGTTTAATGCGGCAACTCGTCGCTACACTGGTTTACTCGATCGCATTTTACGACGGCGACTCCTAGTCATTAGCTTGACGTTTTTGCTACTGGGTGGCAGCAGTGCTCTCATTCTCGGACAAATTCCACAGGAGATTTTGCCCCGGATTAATACCGGACAAGCCAACTTAAACGCCCAGTTTCCACCCGGCACACCCCTAGCAACCAGCCGCAAAATCATGAGCGCGGTAGACGAAATTTTGCTGGCACAGCCCGAAACCGAGTCTGCCTTCTCAACCGTCGGCGGCTCCTTATTTGGCAGCAACACCAGTGAAAATTCCCTGCGGGCTTCGAGTACTATTTCGCTCAAATTAGGCACATCGGTTGAGCCGTATATCGCACGCGTTACTCAAGAGTTGAACAAACTAAACCTGGTAGGGGTGCGCCTACGAATGAATCCAGGTAGTGTCCGGGGCTTAATTTTGAGCAACTCTCCGGTGCGAGCAGATGTTGATATTGTGTTACAGGGAGAAGATGCAGACGTATTAGAGCAAGCCGGACAGCAGGTGCTAAGGGCACTAGAAGAGCAAGCCACTCTAACGACCGTTCGCCCAGATGCCGACAGCCGCCAGCCCGAACTCCAAATTCGGCTCGATCGAGAGCGGGCAGCCGCCTTAAATCTAAACATCCAAGATGTGGGGGACGTGCTGACGACTGCGATTGAAGGAGCCGTACCGACGCAGATCCAACGGGGTAATCGACTGGTGGACGTGCGGGTGCAGTTCAATCAAGATGCGATTCGTCGTCCATCGCAGCTAGAGACACTGCCTCTGTTTACCGATGATAATCAATTGGTACGGTTAGGCGATGTGGCTCAAATTCAAGCAGGTCTGGCTCCTGGTGAAATTCAGCGGATTAACCAGCGTCAGGTCTACATCATTGCAGGCACCTTAGCCAAAGGCGCAAGCTTAGGAAAAGCCTTGGAAGAAGTCGATCGCATCATCCAAGGACTTGAGTTGCCCCAAGGCGTTAGTCGTCTGCCCAGTGCGGCGGCTCAAAGCAACCAAGATATTCAGTCGGCTCTGCCCTTGCTGGGCGGACTCGCGGCCTTTCTAGTGTTTGTCGTGATGGCTGTGCAATATAATTCGCTGGTCGATCCGCTGGTGATTATGTTTACGCTGCCGTTGGCTCTAGCAGGCGGCATTTGGGGACTGTTTCTGACTCAAACGGCGATCGGGGCCACGGTGATTGTCGGTGCGGTGCTGCTGGTGGGGATTGTGGTCAACAACGCCATTATCATGATC
>CASBQJ010000214.1 GCA_949127705.1 Synechococcales cyanobacterium PMM_0085 | reverse complement strand
CCTTAATGGAATGACCACGTTTGATACTGCAACCTACGAAAATCTTTATTTCACCAACGCAATTTATCTTCAAGATCCAACCATCGTAAAAGACACAATCTATTTACGCTTTCGAGATGATGCGGCCATGAATGCTGTGATCGACAAACGGGTCGTAGTCAGCGGCCAGCTTCACTCCGTTGACATTGGTGATGGAGAGAAAGTGACCGAGCTAGATGTTTTGCGCGTAGAACGGATTGAGCCATAATCGGCAGATTCAACGTCTACACAGGTGACGCCTTGTCGTAAAATTGGGGTTTCTGTGGCTTAGTCCGTCTCCTCACTCTTTGCATCACCCTCCACATTATGCTTTGCGACTATCTCCAGCTAATTTTGACTGCCCGCGTTTACGATGTCGCTCAAGAAACACCGCTGGAGATTGCGCCTAACCTATCGGCCCGCTTGCACAACCAGGTGTTGCTGAAGCGAGAAGACATGCAGTCGATTTTCTCATTTAAGCTGCGCGGGGCGTACAACAAAATGGTAAACCTGTCGGCTGAGTTGCTGGCACAAGGGGTGATTGCCGCATCAGCCGGAAACCATGCGCAGGGAGTGGCGCTGAGTGCGCAGCGGCTGGGGGTTCGTGCCCTAATTGTGATGCCTGTGACGACGCCGCAGGTGAAGGTGGATGCCGTGAAGGCGCGCGGGGGTGAGGTGGTGCTGTATGGCGACACCTATGATGATGCCTATGCCCATGCGCGGCAATTGGAAACAGAAAAGGGGCTGACTTTTATCCATCCGTTTGACGATCCGTATGTGATTGCTGGACAGGGCACGATTGGGATGGAGATCTTGCGGCAATATCAGCAGCCGATTCATGCCATTTTTGTCGCAATCGGGGGCGGTGGCTTAATTTCGGGCATTGGGGCATACATTAAGCGCTTGCGGCCTGAAATCAAAATTATTGGGGTGGAGCCAGTCGATTCTGATGCGATGTCGCGATCGCTTCAGGCAGGTGAACGGGTGCGATTGGCGCAGGTGGGGCTGTTTGCCGATGGGGTAGCAGTGCGGCAGGTGGGGGAGGAGACCTTTCGGCTGTGCCAGCAGTATGTGGACGAGATCATTTTGGTCGATACAGACGCAGTTTGTGCCGCCATTAAAGACGTATTTGAAGACACTCGCTCGATTATGGAACCGGCGGGGGCACTGGCGATCGCCGCTGCGAAAGCCTATGTGGAGCGCGAACAGATTCAGAATCAAACGCTGGTTGCAGTAGCCTGCGGAGCCAACATGAACTTCGATCGGCTGCGGTTTGTGGCAGAACGGGCAGAGCTAGGCGAACGGCGCGAGGCCATCTTTGCCGTCACCATTCCCGAAAAACCAGGCAGCCTCCGCACTTTTTGTGAATGCTTGGGTCGCCGCAATTTAACCGAATTTAGCTACCGCATTGCCAACGCCACCACCGCCCATATTTTTGTCGGCGCACAAATTCAAAACCGAGCCGATGCGGCCACTATAGTAGAAAGCTTTGAACACTGCGGCTTCCCAACCCTAGATCTAACCGATGATGAACTGACTAAGCTGCACCTGCGCCACATGGTGGGAGGGCGATCGCCCCTCGCCCATAACGAATTGCTCTACCGCTTCGAGTTCCCCGAACGCCCCGGCGCGCTAATGAAGTTTGTCGATTCGATGAGTCCTAACTGGAATATTAGCCTATTCCACTATCGCAATAATGGGGCAGACTATGGCCGCATTGTCGTCGGTGTGCAGGTGCCGCCTCAGGATACGACCGCATGGCAAGCATTCCTCGACACGCTGGGCTATCGCTATTGGGATGAAAACCACAACCCCGCTTATAGACGGTTCTTAGGGTGAGTATCAGATTTCAGCGGTGGGTGGGCATAGGCAGATCATTTTAAATCGTGTTTGGATTAACGAGTAAATTTTAAATCTACGATGACGGGACGATGATCTGATCCAGTAGCATCGCCAAGATGAATATCAGTGACCTGCAAAGACGAACTAACCAAACAATGATCGATTGGAATTGGCATCCACTGTGTGGCAAAATTGAACAGAGGAAACTGCTTGTAAGTGGTGGGAGTCGGCCAAGAAGGAAGGATACCAAAGCCATGTCGGGCATTGCGTAGACCTGTCTGGCGGATCAAATTCCGATAATAGGGCGACCACATGGTCATGTTTAAATCGCCCATCAACAGTTTGGGTTCTGCAAGTGTTTTAGCAGCCTGTCCAGCTAGCTCCATCTGACGATTGCGAGCGTGAAAAAAGTTGGGTTTTAGGGGCGGTAGCGGGTGGGTGCCGATGAAGGAAAGGGTATGATTGGCGATCGCCACCTTTGCTACTATACTGGCGTTTTTCTCAGTCCCAAAAGAATCTACTTGAGGATCGATCAGTGGGTATCGACTGTAAACAAGATTGCCCAGATTGTAAGGAGCCGCTCGACCAAAAACATAGGGCAAAATATCTTTAAATGCGTTGAATTGTTCAGCCCAAACTTCATCCACTTCCATAAAAAGAGCCAGATCTGGCTGTTCCTTACGCACCAAATTCAGCACTCGCTCATAGCTCTGATTTTGAGTATTGATGTTGGCAATTAGGATCCGTAAATCGGCGCTAGGTCGCTTCGATACCAGGCGCGGCGGCAGATACCAGGGAACCACTTGCGTGGCTAACATTATGCAGCAAACTAATCCACATAAGATAAGCGATCGCCGTCGGGTGAAACACAGCGCGACAAACATCAGGAGGCTCAAGCTAAAATACTGAACTTGAAAATGAGACGATAGTTCTAGAGGCAGCCACCAGCCATAGTAAGACGAGATCCAGGCGATCGCCGTCATAGCTGCGATCGCTAGCAGTAGCCCAACGGCAATCAAACGATTGAAAGATGATTTCATGATCGATCGCAAACTACCCTAAATTGATTAACGACTTGATTAACGACTCCCTTTGCCTACTGTAATTTCTAGCAAAATTTAGACTGTCATCGCTGACTCGAAAGCCCAGCGCACCGTAATTTTCGCCAACATTTTCAGCGGCCCAGCCACTTGCGACCCAATCTGCCCAGCGTTTTCACGGATGCAGATCTCTGTATCATCTTACGTATTTTGGGCGGTGACTGGCTGAGATGGGTACTCTACTGAGGGTAAGCATTGCCCCCAATAGAGTCAGTTATGGGATATGGGTTGTACTTGTATGGAATTTTTCCCGCGCCGGGTCCCCAGGGATTAGACCTAATTGGACTGGATCAGCAGCCTGTGCAGACGGCGGCACTCGACGGGTTTGTGTTTCTATATTCTGAGGCGCAACAAGAACGATATTTGACCAGCCGTAAGCATTTGTTGGGCCATGAGCGGGTGCTAGAACAGGCCATGGAGCGCGGCTTTCGGACGCTGTTGCCCTTGCAGTTTGGCCTGATTATTAGCGATTGGGAAACGGTGCGATCGCAATTAATTTTGCCCAGAGGAGACATGCTGCAACACCTATTTACCCAGCTAGACGGACAGCGCGAGGTCAGCGTCAAAGTGTTTTGGCAAAGCGATCGCGAACTGGAAACGTTGCTGCAAGAAAACGAGCTACTGCGGGCAGAACGCGATCGGCTCGAAGGTAAAACTCTCAGTATGGATGAAGTGGTGCGAATTGGCCAAAGCATTGAACGGGCGATGGAACAGCGCAAACAATCGATTATCCAAGCCTTTCAGGGCACCCTAAGCCCATTGGCAGCGGCAAGCGTTGATAACGATTTGCTCACCGACACCATGATTTACAACACTGCCTACTTAATCCCGTGGGACAGCGAACCCGACTTTGGCCACCAGGTAGAACAATTAGACAAACACTTCGATGAACGCCTCAAGATCCGCTACAACAACTTCACCGCACCCTATAACTTTGCCAACATCGACGAATCGTGATCACCTCCGTTGGAGCAAAGCATTGGGGCAATCCATCCCTGACCATTAGGCCACCATCCCCGATCGGGCGAAGCATTGAGCCAACACATCCCGGATAAACCGAGACAGTCTAACCCACTGCTTTGCCCCTACCCTCATCCTTCATCCCTCACCCCTCATCCCTCATTCTTTCCCCCTATGTTTCTCGACCTCCTTTTCGCCCCCGTCCTCGCTCCCATTACTGGCATGAACTGGATTGCTGGAAAAATTTTGGAGCAGGCAGAGCCGCAGCTGAATGAAAAAGACAACTTGAAAAAGCAGCTGCTGTCGCTGCAACTTGCGTTTGATATGGGTGACCTGCCCGAAGCCGAATTTGAACAGCAAGAAGAGGAATTGCTGCTGGCAATTCAGGCAATGGATGATGCGGAACGAGCTGAGGCACAGGAGGTAGAGGCGCAGGATGTAGAGGCGCAGTAGAACTAATTTCTATTCTTGCCTCAGATGATCGGGCACGCTCACACCTGACAGTCCGGCGATCGCCCGTAGGTTTTGGCAGCGCAATAGTTCGACAAAATCTAGCCCAAAGCGGTTCTCAATTTTGGCAGTGGCTTCAATGGCACTGAGCAAACTCCGAGCCGCATCCGTTTCAGCATAGCCGCGCTGTTTGGCCACTTTGATGGCGGCTTCATCGGCAGCGAGTTCTAGCTGAGAACTGCGGCCATTGCGCCAAATCTGTAGTCCGGCTAGGGCCGTCAGCCCCCCAGCTGCCACAATGCCGATCGCGTCGCCCTGTACCACTTCCACGCAGGTGCCAACTGTGCCGACCAGTAACAGCCCCCGCGACAGATCAAATTGGAACCAGCGGGGCGCATTCACCCAGCACACGGTTCGCAGCAGCAGCAGGTCTCGCTGCGCTCGAGTTAGCTCTTCCCACAGGTCAAAATTCAGGTAAACCGGACGGCTTTGCTCCCACGGTAAGGGCAATCGGGCGTCGATTACTGTCGCCTGATCTAGTTTGTCGATCAGTTTGACATACATCCGCCCAGAAGCAGGCATCAGTTCGGCCAGATGTCGAAGTTCGTCGTCGGGGTTCATGGGCAGTTGGGATAAGGGGATGGGGCGATCGCCTAGATGAAGGGATTATCCTGCACTGCTGTGCCAGATCTGGCAGGGATGGTAGGAGGCCGCGCACGTGGTGAGGTGCGCCATGTAATTTTCCAATATCTAAGCCGCCATGTATGAATTAATCATCGTAAGTTTTGATGACAAATTCAAGTAAAAGATGCGGTGAAAGCGGTTGATCAATTAGGAGATAAACCCCACAGTTTTATGTAGGAGCTTTACAGGCAATGCCCCTACATAAAACTGTGAGGTTGCGTTTAAACTCGATCTGACGTCCTGTTGAAGCAGGTGAGCGATCGCCTGCTACAGTTCTCTGACCACGGGCTGCCCGTCCTTAATTTCGCCAATCAAAACGAGATCGGTTAGCCCGACAAACAGTCCGTTGTCGAGGACGCCGGGAATATTGTTGATGGTTTTTTCTAGCTCAGCGGGGTTAGAAATGTCTGAAAAAGTGACATCTAGCACCATGTTGCCCTGGTCGGTAATCACAGGGCCGTCTTTTTTCACGCCCATGCGCAGTTCGGGCTTGCCGCCCAGCTTTTCTAGCGCTCGGGTAACAGGAGCCACAGCCAGCGGTAACACTTCAACGGGCAGCGGAAAGGTCGATCCCAATTTATCTACCAGCTTGCTGCTGTCTACCACCACAATGAAATAATCGGCTAGCCCGTCCACAATTTTCTCGCGGGTGTGAGCGGCACCGCCACCTTTGATCAAGTTTTTGGCTGGATCGACTTCATCGGCTCCGTCGATCGCCACATCAATTTGATCGACATCATCAAGGGTGACGAGGGGAATGCCATATTGTTTGGCCAGCACGGATGCCTGGAACGAGGTTGGCACGCCTTTGATGTCTTTTAGATCGCCAGATTTGAGGCGATCGCCCAAATGCTGAATGGCATAAGCGGTGGTGGAACCCGTCCCCAACCCCACGACAGTGCCCGACTGCACCCGCTGGGCGGCTGCGATGCCGACCTGCTGCTTCATCACCTTAATGGGATCTACCTCTGCACTCATAGCCATTTTCCTTATAGCGTCATCAACTCTACAGGCTACCACTTCAGGGCATGATAGGTTGGATGTTCGGGGCACTCTAGCCGAGAATGCTCCCACCTTACGGCCATTTACACCCTTTCCTGCCATGCACGCT
>CASBQJ010000213.1 GCA_949127705.1 Synechococcales cyanobacterium PMM_0085 | reverse complement strand
CAGTTAAGGGGCTAGGGTTCAGTAATTCAGTAATAATTAAAAGTTAAATTAGAAATCAAAAACAATTAAATCAGGCCAATTAACGGCATGAGAGCGCTGCCAACATGAACAGGATTGTTCATAATTGCTCAAGCCGCTCCCAATACAACTACATCCAGGGCAATTGTATTCAGGAATGGCTGGCTGGGCTAGTCAACCGCAGCCATATGCTGAATTCTTGTTTCAAATAGGTTAATTCCTTCATCGAAACTACACTAAAGCACATTCACGCAATCTCGTCCTTGGCATTTGGCGTCACGCAGCGCTTGTTCGGCGCGATGCAGCACGCTGTAGGCATCGCGATCGCGGCTTGGATCTTGGTGAGCAATGCCAAAGCTAGCCGTTACCGCTATTGGCCCAGAGCTAGTTTCTACGGGGCTGGCATGGATCGCTAGGCGCAGCCGCTCGGCTACATCTAGCGCATGGCTTACCGTGGTTTCGGCCAGTAAGACGACAAATTCTTCTCCGTCATATCGATAGGCCGGAGTTTCTTGGCGTAAATGCTTTTGAAACCGCTGCGCCAAATTTTGCAAAATAATATCGCCTGTTTGGTAACCATGAGTATCGTTGATCAGTTTAAAGTAGTCGAGGTCGCAAAAGATAATGCTGAACGGCGGTTGCACGGTCCACAAAGCTCGACTGCTGAGATGTTCTAATTCTCGATCGAGGGCTTCACGGTTGAGTAATTGGGTTAACTCGTCACGCAGGGGATGCCCCTGAAGGGGTAGGTTGCGGAGACGCAAGGCATCATGCCGCTGCCAAAGCTGTGGGTGATGCTGGGCGTTGGTGAGGGCGATCGCCAGATGGTCGGCTATTTGCCGTGCCGTTTGCAGTTCCTCTAACCGATAGGCAGGCAGAGGCTGATACGATAATAAGCCAATCACGCCAAAAAATTCTGCTTGGATAAAAACTGGAATAATTAGAGCGGACGTTGCTTCTAGGTTGTTTAAACAGGCATGCAGCGAGTCTATTTCTAGATCTATTACTGGTAGGTCTGCGGTTGGCTCTACATCTAATCCAGGGGTGACTAATCCAGGGGTGACGGCGGGTACTTGTAAGTAGGAAACACCCTCTTGCACAAATGCCTCTTCTACCGCCCGCCAGGGTACTTGCTCAAGTACGTCTGGATTGGTGGGAGGCAGGTCTTGGTCTGGCACCTCCCAGTAACTCATGACGTTAGCCTGCTGCTCTCGCAGCCGGATCAAAAAGCAGCGATCGCATCCTAGCGATTGCCCTAGCTCGGCAATAATTTGTTCGACCACTGCATCTGTTTCGAGGCTGGAATTGAGTAATTGGGCCACCCGTCCCAATAGCGCTATTTGCTGGCGCGATTGATGTAGCCGTTGATGGCAATAGAGGGCGCTGTACAGCAGTCCTAATTCTTGAGACTGTGCTGTTAATGCCGTTACATCGTCTGTGCTCCATCTGTTGCTGGCCGGTGCGGCAGTCGGTGCGGCAGTCGAGTGCTCGGGACGCTGTAGCTGTAAGAGCAGCTGAAGCATCCCCGGAGCATTAGGAGGGCTAGATGGATGGAAGAGTAGCGACCAGACCACAGGCACCACCAAATCGCCAGAATCTAATTGGGTGAGATGGGGCGATCGCCGTTGTTCTACCATCCACGCGGGCAGCACCACGGGTGCGGCAGCGATTTCCACGCGAGCTGTCTGGTTCTGCTCAGCGCTGTGGTGCTGCCCTGCCCGAATAGAATAGATGCGCTGCCCTAGCGGCTCTTCTAACCCGACCCATAGGGCGCAATCGGCCTGATACGTGGTGGCGATCGCCACTACTGTCTGCTGTAACAGCTGCTCCATTGGGTCAAGATCGAGCATAGTCTGGCTCACCGATGGATCAGCCCCTTTCAATGCGTTCATAGATCTCGCCTAATTACTACTGCTGCGGTTTGCTCCTATACATGACTGCACCCTAGCCCCAATCTCAACCTTTCTAGACAGCTTCCGAAGTGTTTAATACAGATGGTTTGAGCTAAATTCCGGAGTCAGTTTAACCTTCACTGATTGCCCATCTTATGTTCACTCTAACCCTATCCACTCTGGCCAGATTAATCGATCGCGCCGCTAATGTCAGCGATCGAGCGGTTTCCGCATAGGGCGATCCTAGCCTAAAAACAAACGAGGGACGTTTGCCCCAACGTCCCTCATGCTGTCTAGTCATATCAAATCGCTCAATGTATCTTTTAGCTAATCGCTCAATGCATTTTTTACAGATGCAGAGTGGCTAAAGGCGTATAGCAGCAGCTTAATTTGGGTACTTTAAGCCGGTTCTGCTTCAGTTTTTTGCTGCAAGAGCTGCACAATCGACGATTTTTCGAGTAGCCCCATCAGGGCCCCGTCTTCTTTTTTAACGACCGCTAAGGCCGGAACGGTTTCGTTGAGTAGGTTAATCACCTCTAGCAGCGGGGTATCGGAGGTGATGGTTTTTACGTCGTCGGGCGATCGCGTCAAAGACTGCACCGAAACGTCCCACCAGTCGTTGGTTGGCACTGTTTTGATGTCGTCTACCAAAATCTCGCCCGTGAGCTTGCCCCCTGCGTCGGTCACCAAATATTTCTTCCAGGTCACCGCGTTGCCAATGATGTGGGCATTGGCAAACTCCCGCAGAGAGCTTTCAGCCGATACCATGGGGCTATTGGGAATGATTGCATCTGCTGCCGTCAAACCACTCATCAGCCTTTGTACCGATGCGGCTTGAGCCGACTGTCCAGCATTTTGCAGCAAGAAGGAACCCACGAGCAGCGTCCACACGCTGCCAATCTGGCTCAAGCCCAACACAGAGGCTAGACCCAACCCGACGGCTACCCAGCCAAACACCTGACCCACGCGGCTAGCAAAGGCTAGACCTTGGTAGGGTTTACCCGTAATTTTCCAGACAATGGCCTTGAGGACGTTGCCCCCATCTAGCGGCAAGCCGGGGATCAAGTTGAAGGCACCCAGCGCCAGATTGACATAGGTAAGGAGCGCAATGACAGCCGCCAACGGCCCGGTAATGCCGCTGAAATAGCCGATTGCATTTAATAGGCCAAACAAGAAGAAGCTCACCATGGGGCCGGCGATCGCGACTCGAAACGCTTCACCCGGCGTTTTTGACTCTTCGCCCAGGCTAGCTAGCCCGCCAAAAATAAATAGAGTAATCGACTTAACCTCAGTGCCTTGGCGAATCGCCACCCAGCTATGACCCAGCTCGTGAGCTAAAACAGATGCAAACAGCAGCAGCGCCATCATTAAGCCCAACAGCCAAGCGATCGCGCCCAGTTGCGGAAACTGATAGCTCAGCCAGCTACCGTTATTCCACGTCACCAGCGCTAGGACTAAGAACCAGGACGGGTTGATATAAAACGGGATCCCAAATAGGTTTCCCACACGTAGGTTGTTGTTCATACACTCTACCCTCAGAGGATATTGGAAATGGATCGGAGAAAGCTGATTTTTGGGGCGCGATTCACCAGACGCATCAACTCTTTTATGGCAACCTTTGTAGATCAATTTCTGGCGTTGCTGAATGCAGGTATGAACCGCCAATAGTTAACCTTACTGTAGGGGCGGTTCGCGAACCGCCCCTACGAAATTCATACCTCTAATCAGCAACGCCCAATTTCTTTTAGATCAATTTACGAACGAGGCCACAGCAGCAGTGGTTTAGGATATGCGCTGATTTTCACCTGCTCTGAAGCACTTATCGCTTTTTTTCATAAATGTTTCTATAGCAATACGCTGATCGTAACGGAAAGTTAACACTGCTGGTCTCTGCCGCTTGATGTAATATCCGCTCTTGCAGCAGTCGGCACTTTCCCAATCGCCCGGTTGCTGCTGCCCACAAACCCTCGAATCGGATGCAGAGGCGACCCACGGCCTGTTAGGCTATCGATACTAGCTCTCGAATTTTTGTGGCGATCGCCTTGGTTCAACCCGTGACCACAATCTTGTTTGACTTTGACGGCACCATTGCCGATTCATTTGACGCAGTCTTGCAGATTACCAACCGCCTTGCCAAAGAATTTGGCTATGAGCCTGCGGGTCCTGAGGAAGTAGAGCGCTTACAGAATCTCAGTTCTAGAGAAATTCTCAAACAGTCGAAAATTCCGATGATTAAGCTGCCGCTGCTGTTGCGGCGGCTAAAAACAGAGATGCATCGAGAAATTGAGCATCTTCAGCCCATTGCTGGCATGTACGATGCCCTAACCCAGCTCCAGCAGCAGGGCTATCGCCTTGGGATTGTTACATCCAATACCCGAGACAACGTTTCGGTGTTTCTCAACAAGCATGATATGGAGTCATTGTTTGAGTATGTGCAGTCGGGCGTAGCGCTGTTTGGCAAAGGTCGCAGCATTCGTCGAGTGCTGCGGCAGCATCAGCTCGCTCCCGATCGGGTGATTTATGTAGGGGATGAAACCCGTGACATTGAGGCGGCAAAAGCCATCTCGATTAAAGTGATTGCTGTCGGTTGGGGGTTCAACTCCAGCCGCGCCCTAGCAGAACAACATCCCGATGCTCTAGTGCGCGCCCCTCATGAGCTGGTAGAGGCGATCGCCAACCTGCATCCAGCCCCAAACTAGGTGTGAAAGGGTTCCGGGCAGTGCCCCAAACCCTTTTACCCAGACGTTCTGTTGGCCACCTAATTGGCCACCTATTGGCCACTACTAACGTCATCACTCAAATTAAACAAAAACGGAACGCCGCCGCCTTCCTTGCCCATGACCAATACCTTTGGCATTTGGGCACCGCCTTCCCGCCATGCTTCGATCGCCTCTTTTTGCAGGACGAGCTGGCCCCCGGCGGCTTTTAGAGTTTCTGCCAATAGGCGTTGGGCTTCGGCTCGACCTTGAGCGCGGTTAATATCGGCCTGAGCCTCTTGCTGGGCTTCTTGGGCCACATAAACCGCTCGCTGTGCCTTCTGCTCAGCGATTTGCTTTTCTTCAACGGCTCTGGCAAACTCTGTAGAAAACTTCAAGTCCACCACACTGGTATCTAGCACCAAGACCCCATATTTTTCGAGGCGAGCGCTCAACGCCTCATCAAAATCTTGTTTCAGAGCTGTGCGCATGGTGATCGACTCTTCTGCGGTTCGCCGTGCTGCCGCAACCTTAAACGACTCCTGGGTCTGGGGGGCAATTACCTTGGATACCAAATTTTGTAGCGAACCCTGCCGGCGGCGAATTTCTACCACCTGGGCTGGATCGAGGCGAAAGTTAATCGCAAAGCTAGCGGATAGATACTGTAAATCCTTCGTGGAGCTTTGGGCAGGCACCTCAAACTTCTGCACCGTCACGTCGTAGACATCCATTTTAGAAACAAATGGCGGCTTGAAGTGAATGCCCTCTAACAGCACCCCATTTTTAGCTTTTCCCAATACACTCAACACTCCCGCCTCGCCAGGATTAATGATGATAAAGGAATTCAGCGCCAAAATTAACAGCCCAATGATGGCCAGTAACAAATAAGGGGATACAAGATTGGGAGAATTAAGAGATTTCATTGAGTGAGAGAAAAAGTACTGAAACAACGGGAGGGGCTTGATGTCAGCCTTGCCCGACTGGGGCT
>CASBQJ010000212.1 GCA_949127705.1 Synechococcales cyanobacterium PMM_0085 | reverse complement strand
GAGCTGCTCTTCATCCGCAACACCCCCCTCTCCGTAGTGGTTCGACCTGACAAAGAATCAGGTTTCATTGTCCGTAATTTGAAGAAGGGCACCTACTTTGTCCGGCTCAGTAGCGGTGGGCGGGGCGAGGACTATAACATGTCACTGGAAACGCAATCGCCTAACTAAACACACGCGTTGCCCTTGATTGAACTGAATGGGATCAGTAAAACCATCAACGCCCTTACTCAAGGGCGTTTTTTTGTAGTCAATGCTAGGTCAGTAAAACTTAGGATCACGTTTGTGTAGGAAGTGTGAAGCTGGCTAGGGAAGTCTTTGCGCCAATTATGAAGTTTGCATGTGTCTACCCAGTGTCCCATTCCCGCCAACTTTGATTTGAGATATTCTATTTGTCACATAACAGGCTACCGAGTCGCCAGCCTAAGATAGGTTAGCTGACGTTATGGCAAGGTTAAACAGCGATAGGGCATCTAGCTTAAATTTTCACTAACGTCCATATTCAGTCTTGGCACGTCGAAAATTTGGGCATTACTTAGCAGGGATATGTATATGGCATCGGCTCCATTATCATCAGACTTTAAGCTGGATTTACGTTCACCTGGAGCGGCTAGATTGCGTCGGGGTGTCGCTGTTGGTTGGCTTCGAGTATTTACGCTAGTTTCTCTAGATGCGTTTTTACTGATGCTGGCTTGGCGTGTGGCCAAAGCAATTGGAACTGAACTAAATTCACCTTGGACTAAAAATAGAGCAATATTTCAGGTCGTGATTTTAGCAGTAGGTTTGGGAGTCATTGCTACCAAGGGGCTATATTCACCTGGTGATAAGCGGCGCGACTACTTTGGCTTGATTCAGGCGCTTTCTTTGGCAGCGTTCCTGTTGCTGTTGACGGCATTTCTCTATGACCCAAATCAGTTTGTTTCTCGCTCCACGTTTTTGCTATTTTGGCTGTTCAGTGTCTGCTTCGTCTGTATCGGTCGATTGCTAGTAGAAACAGCGGTCGAGAAATCGCGCAAACGGGGTGCCATTCGCTACTCTGCGTTCTTAATTTCTGACTCCAGTGCTAAAGATGAAGATCTGATATCTCAGGAGAATCGTTACGATATCTTGGGAGTGGCCGATAGTAGGTGTCTAGATCGCGCCAATCGAGAGGCAACCTTAGAGAAAATCCGCAGCCTCGGAATTGCAGAAATCTTTATCTCCTGGGAATCGATCAAAAGGCGAATGTTTCTGTGTTGGCACTTTCAAACGGCTGGGATCACCGTTCATATCCTGCCTACCGGGTCTGAACCAATGATGCCAAAGTCAGAATTGTGGATTATTGGGGGTCAACCATCGTTGACATTCCCGCCCCCAGTGATCACAGGTAGCGACTTTTGGCTGAAACGTTCGTTTGACTTTTGGGCCTCCGTGATTTTGCTGATCGGATTCTCACCGCTGCTGTTGACCATAGCGACGCTCATCCGGCTAGATTCTCCAGGGCCGATTTTCTTCCGGCAGGTGAGGGTCGGTTTACACGGTCGGCAGTTCAAAGCGTGGAAGTTTCGTACCATGGTTGCGAATGCGACTCAGCTTCAGAAGCAGTTGGAAGCTCGCAATGAGATGAAGGATGGTGTGTTGTTCAAAATGAAGGACGATCCGCGGGTAACGCGCGTGGGTGGTTTCTTGCGCAAGTATAGTTTGGACGAACTGCCTCAGCTGTTTAACGTTTTATTTGGCGAGATGAGTCTGGTTGGCCCTCGACCTCTGCCCACTCGTGATGTAGAACGGTTTTCTGAGTTTCATTATTTGCGCCACGAGGTTCTGCCTGGGATCACGGGTCTGTGGCAAGTTTCTGGTCGCTCCGATATTGAAGATTTTGAAAAGGCTGTGGGATTGGATATTGCCTATATTGAAAACTGGTCACTATGGCTAGATCTGAAAATTTTGCTGCAAACGGTTGTGGTGGTAGTGGGTAAGAAAGGAGCCTATTAATTGGTCCTGGGTGAGGGTTGAGTCAGACGGTCAACTCAAAACTCAACCCAAAATTTCATCAGTGCAGGCAAGCGCCATCAGGTACGAAAACCCACTTGCCTCACTGCTCTGGCCTTCTTAGATCAGTGAAGACAAAATCTGGCCTTCACTGATTAAGTTGCGATCGCACTCTTACGAGCGCCTGCCGCACCTGTTCAAACCCAGTACCGCCGTAGCTGTTGCGGGCTGCCACCACCTGCCTGGGGGCGATCGCCGCATAAATGTCTGGCTCAAATGCCGGATGGATGGCCTGCCATTCGTCTAAGGTCAGATCTTTCAACAGCTTGCCGCTGGCCAGCGACGTCTTGACCACCTTGCCCACGATATTATATGCCTCACGGAAGGGGACATTGCGGGCGGCTAAGTAGTCGGCCACATCCGTTGCGTTAGAGAAATCCTCTGCGACAGCAGCGTTGAGCCGCTCGGTGCGAAATTCTAAGCCTTCGCGCATGAGAATGGTCATGGCTTCCAGGCAAGCGCTGACCGTCTTGACGCTATCAAACAATGCTTCTTTATCTTCTTGCAGATCTTTGTTGTAGGCGAGCGGCAGCCCCTTCATTAGCACCAGCAGCGCCTGAAGATGCCCAAACACGCGCCCGGTTTTGCCCCGCACCAGTTCGGGCACGTCCGGGTTTTTTTTCTGCGGCATAATGCTGGAACCCGTGGCGCAGCTATCTGTTAGCGCCACAAACCGAAACTCTTCAGAGGCCCACAAGATCACTTCTTCCGACAGGCGGGAAAGATGCACCATGATCAGGCTGGCAGCACACAAAAACTCAATGGCAAAGTCGCGATCGCTGACGCCATCTAAGCTGTTGCCATAGACCTGATCAAAATCAAGCAATTCAGCCACATAGTGACGGTCGATCGGGAACGTTGTCCCTGCCAGTGCCCCCGAACCTAATGGCAAGATATTAACCCGACGATACACATCGCCCAAACGCTCCCAGTCGCGCTGAGTCATCTCTACATAAGCCAGCAGATGGTGAGCCAAACTCACAGGCTGTGCCCGTTGCAGGTGGGTATAGCCTGGAATTAGGGTTTCTACATGCTGCTCCGCCAGGTCTACCAAAACGGTCTGAAACGCTCGGATTTGCTGTTTGATCTGGTTGATTTGATCGCGCAGATAGAGCCGGGTATCGGTACCCACTTGATCATTGCGCGATCGCGCGGTGTGGAGTTTTTTACCCACATCTCCCACCAGTTCTATTAGCCGCCGCTCTACGGCAAAGTGAACATCTTCAGCGTCTACCCCCGGTGTAAATAGCCCTTGGCGATAGTCCTGCCGAATTTGTTCTAGCCCCGCCACCAGTTGTGCGCCCTCTGCGGGCGAAATAATTCCGGTATGCGCCAGCATCCGAGCATGGGCTTGGGAGCCGCTCAGGTCATATTCGATCAGTTCAATATCGAAGCCAATACTCGCGTTGAATCGAGCGATCGCCGGATGTAGGGCTGATTCAAATCGTTGACTCCAGGTTTGTTGCTGAGACGGTGATTCAACCAATGGAATTCCTCTAAAAGGCTAAAGACTTTAAAGATCAAGGTTAACTATCCAAGGCTAAAAGCCCTAGGTTAAATAGCTAAACGCCCCCGGTTAAGCAGGTCTGATTCAGTCAGATCTGCCTGAATCAGATCTGACACAAAACTCTATCCTGCCCTAGTTATAGGTCGTCATCCCCCGAATCAAGTAACCAAGCACAAACCCAATAATCAGTGCCCACACCTGCCCTGATTTGACAAAATTGTTCATGGAAGTGCGAAATCCAGCAAATACGTCAGTATCGAATTGAGCCAGGGTGCTCCAATCAAAGTGAATCTGCGAAAACAGCCCTTGGCCAGCGTCGCTCCACGCAGAAGATTCGGCTAGCCAAGCTGTAGCGCTCGTAGCCCACACTGTTGTATTTTGCGCCAAATCAATCCACATCATTGTATCGAGTAGCATCATTGGGATTAAGCCTCACACAAAACTCACATAATGCCTGTATTTATACCACTGGTCGGTAAACAGCGGTAGCAGACGATTTAAGATTCTACGTTTATAGTGAGGTGTGATTGGCCACGGATGGATTGGTAAAGTCCTCCTAATACCTCTAGCGCCTCCGGTTCTGTGTCCCTATGGTTGATGGAATTTACACCCTGGCAAATGACGTCGTCTGCAATCAGCTCGTGGCGTTACTCAACAGCATTGAGCTGCATGCGCCAGAGTTGCCCGTTTGCGTAATTGCCTATGATCATCAGCTCAAGCGCGTCCGAGAGGCGATCGCCTCTCGCCCCAACGTCACGTTGCTAGACGATGAAGCGCTATTTTCTCGCTGGGAAGACTTTTCTCGGAACGTGTGGGCGACTCACCCAACGGCGCTAAACATTTGGCAAGACCGGGGAATTACGGATGTCTATCGGCTGAAGTCTAACCATCGCTATGCTGTCTTTGACTTGGACGCGCCCTTCGACCGCTTCGTCTATTTAGATGCCGATACTCTGCTACTCAATTCACCCAAAATTTTCTTTGACAGCTTAGATCAGCATGAGGTGGTTGTCTACGATTTTCAACATAAAGATCCCTCTCACATTTTTAATTTAGCCTCGCCTCAGCTGACCAATATTTTCAGCGTTGAACAAATTCAGCGCTCTATTTTTTGTGCGGGCTGTTACGCGTCCAGAAAAGGGTTTTTTGACCTCAAAACGCGCGAGGACTTGGTTGCCAATCTAGCGTCTGGTGAAGCAGAAGTTTTATATATGAATGCGCCGAATCAGTCAGTCTTAAACTACATGGTGATGCGATCGCCCCTCGAAGTTTATAACCTGGCATTGCATCTTCCAGCTAGCCAGTCCACCGGAAATTCAGTCACCTCTTCCCATTTTGAAGAACGTGATCATTTGATTTATGATCGCGGCATTCGTCTCACCTATTTGCATTACATTGGGCTAGATGCAAACTTGTTTAATCAGCTTTGTAGCGGACTTAATGTGATCTTTCCCTATCGCGATACTTTTTTGGATTATCGCTACCGACATGAACCTCAAACCCGACCCAAGCTAACTGGAAAACCGATCAACTTACCGCCTAGCTTGCTCCAGCGAGGGCTGCGAAAACTAGGGTTGCGCCAGTGAGAATTGGTTTATGAATTGCGGCATCTATATTTTGGCCAATGATCGGGTAATGGATCAGGCGATCGCATTGCTCAATAGCATTCGTCTGCACGACGCTGAAACCCCGATTGTTCTGATTCCTTACGATCAACACTATCACCTGGTAGAACAAGAGCTGGCTGACTTTTTTGGGGTCACAGTTTATGAAGACTTGGAGCTGTTAAATCGGTTAGATCAACGCGTAACAGAAATATTTGGCGATCGCTTTTTTGCTCGGCCTAATCAATTTCGTAAGCAAGCCTGCTGGTTTGGTAACTTTGATCGATTTCTTTATATTGATACCGATATTGTTGTATTTGAAAAAATTATTGAAACGTTAAATTATTTAGATCACTATGACTTTATCTGCTGCGACTATCAGCATCAAGGAGGCATTAAAAATGT
>CASBQJ010000211.1 GCA_949127705.1 Synechococcales cyanobacterium PMM_0085 | reverse complement strand
GTCTGTAGGATAGTAGACAAGCCCTCAACGCTTCCCTGCTGATTGGGATGATTGATTGAGCTTAATACGTCAAAGAAAAGCCCCATATTCTTTGCCTCATGTCACAAAAAAGTTTTAGCAAAAGCACAAAATCACTGCGCAGCCTAGCAGAAAACCACGCTCTCGATGATTCTATCGGCATTTGTTCAATTTTGAGTGGAGCGAGAGAGTACTTTTTCTAGTAAAAATAAAATATTGGGCGATGCTAAATTGCGAAATGCCTGAAGCCTGCCAAAAAAATGCCCACACTGCCTAAGCTTTGCAAGGCGTGTGAGCATATCGTTCGCGCTCAAAACGGCGCAGCTTAGCTGATTGAAAACCAGCCTTTAAGCTATATCAAAACTAGCCAACCTTCTGAACTTGATCATGTTCAGAGGAGAGAGAGGGGGAGGTTTGGGCACCTGCAATGGGTTGGCCGACGCCTTTCTCGGCAAAGTACTTGTTCAAAAAGGTACTCGCGAAAGACAGCACTACAGGACCCAAAATCAAGGCAACTATGCCATGGACGCTAAATCCAGGAACAAATAGCGATGCCAACCAGAAACAAACTCCGTTAACCACTAGCGAAAACACGCCTAAAGTGAGGAATGTGATGGGTAACGACAAAATAGAAAGAATAGGCTTAACAAAGCCATTGACTAACCCGATTGATAATGCTGCAATCAGCGCGGCTGGGAAGGTGGCGATTGTCACCCCTGGAACTATGATATCTACGACTAACAGTCCCAATGCAGTAATCAATGTAGTCAGAAAGAATCCAAGCATATTGTCCTTCCAAATTCAACTAAACGACAAAAAACAACTATCTAACATGCATCTATAATAACTACAACTTCCGCTCTCAAACCTAACGATTACATTTCAAACTGTACGGTTTTCTAGCTAAAAAGGTAAGGAAATACGCTCGGTCAGATGCATCATTAAGTTTTGGCTAGTAGTGTGAATATTAAACTGATTCAACCTGCCAAACTCTTAGAAGCCTGAGCAGATAGCGATCGCCTTTAACTAGCTTGCAGCATACTTCTTCAGCCAGGTCACACGTACCAACAATACCTAACTACAACAATACTAGATACGCCTTGAAGCGGCCTACATCAAAGGATAGATTTTCCTAATAAAAAACCCTTACTTTTAACGGATGCAGCGCTACGATGCCAGTTATCAAAGGCTCTATCTATGCTCTATGACGACCTAGCCAAACTATCTTAATCAAGATCTATTTAGCTGTTAACCCATTCACAAATTCGCTAGAATAGGAAAGTAAAGCTTGGCAGTTTAGATGAGTGAGTGAATTTTATGAAACTAGCGCGTATTCTGTTAGGTATTGTGATTCCTCCGCTAGGAGTGTTTCTAACCTATGGATTTGGACCAACCCTGCTGATCAGTTTTTTGTTGACGTTGCTGGGTTGGGTTCCCGGAAGTATTCATGCCGTGTGGGCGATTACCAAACACGATGAGAAAATAGCAGCAGAAACGCTAAATCAATCCTCAGAGCCTCAAGTCTACCGTTAGATTGTGAGATGAATCACAGTCTAAATATAGTTCTGCTAGGGGCAAGTATCGGCTGCCCCTTATTTTTTTATGTGCCTTTTTTTGGTATTAGAGGTTGGATTAAATCCAATAGAGGGCGTTTCGCAAAACGCCCCTACGATATTAACTACGTTCATTGCTGCAAAAAAAGAAGCATGGTTTAGCACCATGCTTCTCGTTAAAGATATCGTTCAACTATTTGCAGCAATCTGACGGCAATCTGACGGCAGATTAAAGCTTCGTCACCGCTTGCCAAAGTTCTTTAAGGCTTTGCTTAATCTGAGCTTTGACCTGTTCTTCTTTTTGAGCCAATGCAACCCCAGCTTCACCCAGCTTTGTTTCGACTTCAACTTGCTTGGTTTCTACAGCAGTGGGGCCATTGAGCTGCGCTTCTCCTCTGGTTTTGGCGTACCAAACTTTGGCGTTTTCGAGGTGCTGTTTGGCATCGTCGTAGCGATCGCCATAGCGAGCAGCCAAATTAACTTCCAATACTTCTAGCTTGGCCTGCAATTTCATGTATTGCTGCCGCAATCCAGCAAATTCGTCGCGTTCTTTGATTGCATTCACTGCCGATGCAATCATCGACTTGAGTTTTGGTGTAGTTTCCACATCAGCCTCATCAAAACTTGATTCAATGGTGGCCAGCGCTCCACCAATTTCAGCATCCAACCGTTGCTCTTGGTCGTCTAGTTCTGCTTGCAGCTGATCAACTTTTGCTCGGTTGACTGCGATCGCGTCCCGTTGCAGGCGACTGATGCCCTCTACTACCCCTTCTACCGTGGCCGTTACTTCTGCCTTGGCGTCCTGAGTGCGATCGCCCAGAGTTTCTGTGACAGCGGCGATCGCGTCTTGCACAATTCCTCGCAATTCACCAGAGCCACCCTTCAACTCAGTGACGGCCTGTGCCACTGCTAGTTGCACAATTCCCTTAATCCGGTCAGCGCGCAGCCCACCTTCCGCTTTTGCCTTTTGCAAGTCAGCTGCAATTCGCTCTTTTACTGTGTTCGTCTTGACTGTGTTCGTCATCCTTCTACCCTCCACGGGAACAATCCTCTACGGGAAAAATGCATCCGATGGGACAAGCGGTGACTACCCCTGTACGAACGCTCTACCCATCTCCTTTATGGTGACGTGAAGCCTGAAGGTTGTGATCTCTCGTTGGGAAGGGAATACCCCCACAACTGTGCCGGAAACCCGCCAATCTCCCGGAGTGGAAATTTATAGCGTTCATGAAGCCCCTCACCCAAGCCATAAATTTACTGTGAAGCGGCAGCGTAGAATCCTTAAACATGTAGCGATCGCCCAAAAATAAGGGTTTGGATGACGCGCAAACTCCGTAATTACACGTTTAATGCTGATTTTGGGTTTTCCATGATGGTTCAAACATCGTGATCTAGACTCTTTAATTGCTTATTTTTTATCAGGAATCAAAATGGCCAAGATTAGAGGAGATTCCCGTAATAATCGGCTCAAGGGCACCAAGAAACGGGATGTGCTGCTGGGCTTAGAAGGGAAAGACGTGCTGATCGGTTTGGCTGGAAACGATCAGCTCAAGGGAGGGCTGGGTCAAGATAAAATGACTGGCGGAGCAGGTAGCGACCTCTACTTTGTTGATAATAAAGGCGATCGCATCATTGAAGCCGCCAGTGCCATCCCCGAAATTGATACGGTCAAAGCCTCTATTAGCTGGGCACTTGGCTCTAACCTCGAAAATCTAACGCTGATTGGTAAAGCCATCAAAGGCACCGGAAACTCGCTCAACAACGTGCTGCTCGGCAATCGGCTAGACAACGAGCTAAATGGGGGCAGTGGCAACGACACCCTATTTGGGGCAGGCGGCAACGATCAATTATTCGGTAGTAGCGGCAGCGATCTTCTGCATGGCGGGCAGGGCAATGATACCTATTTTGGCTCACCCGACGATACGTTGATCGAAGCATTGGGTGAGGGGATTGACGCTGTTTTTACCAACTTTGATTGGGTGTTGGGCAACAACTTTGAGACATTGTTGCTGCTCGGTAGCAACCCCACCAGCGGGACAGGCAACGAGCTGAACAACTTAATCGATGGCAACGTCGGCAACAATAGTTTGATGGGCGGCGCTGGCAATGACACCATCAACGGCGGTCGCGGCGATGACCTATTAGATGGTGGATTAGGGAGCGATCGCCTCAATGGGGGTAGCGGTAACGATACCTATATTGTGGACGATGCGGGCG
>CASBQJ010000210.1 GCA_949127705.1 Synechococcales cyanobacterium PMM_0085 | reverse complement strand
TTTTGACATGCAATACCTCTAAGTCTCACAAATAAGTCTCACAACGTTTATGGTGCCATGAAACATGAATACAGTTAATCTTTTCAAGAACCGCTCTGGGTGCAATGCTTGAAAAAATTAACTGTATTTCATGCACTTAAACTGTGCTGTATCGTTCGTGAATTAGCCCCTAAAACAGCTCCTAAAGCCGCCCCTGAAGCCGCCCCTAAAGCATATTAGGATCGTCAACCCTCATGGTGTCGTGGTTATAGTTTTCTAGCCAATAGCCTTGCTCATCTTGATGAAATTGCTCTTCCCACAACGGGATTTTACCGAGTTTGGTCGTGACAATATACTGGGGAACGGCAAACCCAGTCATATGACCCAATAATCCTCGCATAATTTCCCGGCCTTTTTCGACACTGGTGACAAAGTGTGAAACTCCGGTGACGTTATCGCAGTGGTAGAGATAGTAAGGCCGGACGCGGATTTTGAGCAATCCCTTCAGCAGCGATTTCATGGTTTCCAAATCGTCGTTCAGCCCTTTAAGCAAAACAGTTTGATTTTGAACGGGAATCCCGTGCCGGAGGAGGCGATCGCAGGCGGCGGCGGCTTCGGGCGTAATTTCTTTAGGATGGTTGAAGTGGGTATTGAGCCAGATCGGATGATATTTTTCTAGCATGGCGCAAAATTCTGGGGTAATGCGTTGAGGCAATAGCACCGGATAACGGCTGCCAATTCGAATGATTTCCACATGAGGGATCTTACGCAAGCGAGAAATAATGAGTTCTAGCTTTTCGTCAGAATAGGTCAGCGGATCGCCGCCTGTTAGGAGCACGTCGCGGATTTCGGGATGGCTGGCAATATACTCAAAGTCTTGTTCCCATGAAGCCGCTTCATTGCTTTCAAAGTAGGTACCGCTTAAATCGGTGGTGTGGTACTTGCGGGTGCAGTGGCGGCAATAGACGGCGCAGACTTCTGTGATCAAAAAGATGACGCGATCGGGATATTTATGCACAACCCGATTGGTTTTGCGATAAACGGTATCTCCGACTGGGTCGTTATCGGATCCGGTAAACGAGATAAATTCCTGGACGCTAGGGACTGACTGTTGCCGAATTGGGCACATTGGGTCATCTTTGTCCATTAAGGCGGCATAGTAAGGAGTAATGCTCCAGCGATATTTGCCTGCCGAATCTTGAATGGCTTGTTCTTCGTCGGGTGTGACGTTAATCCACTGACGCAGATCCTCTACTGTACTAATCCGATGCTTAAGCTGCGATCGCCAGTCAGTCCAAACCAAATCATGTGCTTTCTGCATGACGATCAAGTGCCTTATTAAGGGTGGGGGGAGGTGAATTTCGGCTGGACAGGCTCAATGGGGCCTACTTTGTGCTAACATGCTGCCCAAAATGTCCTGGCTATTGGCTGATAAAGTACATTGTGCACATTTTATGAAGAAATAAATAGCAGGTCTGTAATGCGGCCATCTGCTTCTACAGCACGAGGACGCCAAAATCCTTAAATTTACAGAGCTATTTGCAGCATATGTAAAATATTAGTTAAATTCTTCCGGATTTCTACGTGTTTAGGCGGATTTCCCAGCTTTTTAAATATTTTAGATAGGTGATAATTTTTTCTGTTTCCCTCGCTGCACCCGTATACGTCCGTATATATATGGATACAGGGATCAATCTGAGGTCTTGGATTCTCCCTCACCTTCCCCACGCAGCTTCCGGGCTTGCACCAGCAGGTCTTTAAAGAAGTCACTATCGACAATTTCGTTGACTTGCTTCTTGCGTTTTACCTGATCAATCTCAATTTTTAGCTCTGATACCTGCTGTTTCAGGGTTTCTTCGCGCTGGCGTACCTTTGCCATCATGATGTCAAACACGTTGGCCAGCTGAGAAATCTCATCTGAAGATGTGCCAGTGGTTAACTGGGATAGATTCTGGGCGTAGTCGCCTTCACCAATTTTGGTTGCCGCTTCTGCTAGGGTTTTGAGCCGCTGGGTAAGGATGCCAGACATGAGATAGACCAGACCAAACAGGATGCCATAGGTAATTGCAAAGGAGCTGAAGACGCGATCGCGAATTTGTTGCCGCACTTCAAACACGTAGTCTGCTTCTATATCTGCGCCCAACACCCCGACTATTTTGCCATTTGCATCTTTAATTGGCGTATAGGACGAAATCCAGCTGCCCCACTTATCCGTGTAGAGGTCGCGTTCCATGGTTTCACCGTTCATGAAGGCGCGTTTAGACGCTTCATAGGCGTTACCTGCCTCCAGAAACTTCAGGGCGCGATCGGGGATATAGACCCACAGCGAATCGACTAAATAAATAATTTCTAGGTCATCGGCTGCCGCCGCAGGTTGCCCGATTCTGCGGTTTGTCAGCGCTTCACCCACGACATAGGTGTAGGGATAGATCTTCGGAGAGATGCGATGAACGGTTTCAAACCAGGTGAGTTGACGCTGATAGCGGGGATCGTCTGAGTAGCCCTTGGCATTGCGCTGACCGGTTTTGTAGAGTGCAAGTAGCTCGTTGGCGTCAATCCCTTGGGCTGCGCCAATGGCAGTGCTGCGCAATTCTTGCTGAAGCCGATCGACTGCTTTCTCGGTAGAAAAGTTGTAGAACCACCAGTATGCCCCGGCAAACACACCGCTAAACACCAGCGTAAACCCCGCTAACAGCTTCCACCGTAGGCTGATAAAACGACTTGGGTCGATTGGTTTGGGCGGCGGCTCAGCACTGGCGGTCGAACGCATGACTATCTCCTAGGGGCAGAATCGTGAATAGCAAAGAGGGTGCTCAAAGGTCAATCTTATCGAGGATGGATTTGCCTCGTTGACGACGCTTCAAGCGCCAATTCAGTAAGCTACTATCATAAACTGTTCGCATCTTGAGCACCATATAAATAGCGAACAGAGAAACTGCGATCGCGATCGCCAAATAGCCGTAGAAATAGCTAGAACTGCCCCAGCGTTCTCCCAGCAGCACCACAATACCCGTGATCGCGGCTCCTAATAGGGTGCCCCCTGCAATCAAATAGCTGTCTAGAAACAGGCTAACGCGACCTCGACGCTCTTCAGGAACTAGCCCTTCTAAGGATTTGCGCGCCGTTTCATCTACACTATATTGCGGCAGTTTTTGGATCAATAGTCCGGCGATCGCCCCCCCTAACCCTGGAATACTCAGCATCATGGCGGCACCCACGAGGCTGCTAATGGGCTGGAACAAAAATAGATGCTTTAAGTTGATGTTCATCATCAACCAACGCACGACCGAAGCCTGAAGGACTAAATGAATTAACGTCCGTCCTAGCGTAAACAGACTCAAAAACACCTGGTAATTGTTTGTGTCTGGAATGGCCGTTCCAGACACTACATAAAACCGATATTCCACAATAATTTCGCATACTACAACTGCCAGCATGGCGATCGTCAAATATCGGAAGACCGCCACTTGTTTCACAAAATTCCAGCCTTCTGAAATTGTTGCTTGAATGGTTTCTATTTTTTGCCGAGGTTTTCGCAGCGTCACCTGGCGTAAGTTTATGCCTAATAAACCGTAGATTAAGCCATATAGCAGGATGTTGATCGTCAGCAGCCCATCTGTGGTGATGCCGTAGTGAATAGACAGAAAAGGGACGAGTGATGCGATCGCAATTCCGGCCAAGTTGCCAAATAGACCCACGGTGGCCAGCAATGAAAACACTCGCTTACTCTGCGCTATATCAAATAAATCGGTAGCTAAAATCCAAAATGTTGTGGGAAAGAAAATTAGCTGTTGGTCTGACATTAGATAGAGCAATCCGTAGTTGAGCCAGCTCGGCGCTTTGAGCAAAACTAGTAGGCGCAATCCGATAAATGACATCCCCAAAATAGCGCTAATGCTGCGAACCAGCGTGATTCGATCAAAGCGATCGACCAGCAGCGATTGCAGCATCGTCATCAAAATGCTGATCAGGCTGCTCACCATTAGCACTACCAAAAACTGAGGTGGGCCAACATCAATTAAGAAGTTACTCAGTGAGGAAATCTCTGACACCTTTTGCGCCAAAGCATTGCTAAACAAGACAAACCCTAGGGTTAAAACGAGGCCAGTTTCTCCCGATCGCAAATTTAGTAGCTGACTGAGGCGGTTCATTTAACTATTTCTTCGAGATTGCTCTAGTAGAAGACGGCGCAAGTTTAGCTACTGTAGGGCGGGCATCTTGCCCGCGCAGGCTGGAAGCCTGCACTACGAATGGTAGGCAGATTTACGCCTCAGACTACTAGGTTCTAATTAAACCTTGGCTTTTGTGTGGGTATTGGGTAGAAACTGAAACGATTAATTAGGGCGCGTGGATAAGGGTTCAGCCGCCGTAATTAACTGCTGGGCGATCGCCTGAATGCGTTGGGTGAGGGGGTGATGGGGATATTCCTGGCAAAAAATACCGCTACTGCCAAGCGCCATCAATTCGGCTGTAATGGGCAGCACCCCCACGACATTTTCGCCATAGATGGCTTGCAGTCGGCGCTGCACCTGATCTAGATCTAGCCCCGATAGCACTTGGTTGGCAATCAAGAAAATCTTGGGCACTCCCAACTGCCGCGCCAAATCTACTAGCACAGCCATCGCTTGCAGTTCATGCTGATCTAAGCCCAACACCAGCAGCACCGTGTTGGCCAATGCTAGCGAGAGGATAGCTTCTTTAGTGATGCCGGGATGCAGATCAATCAGCAAAAAGTCTAGATTGAGGCGACGCATCAATTCCAAAAAAGCCTGACTGATAATGGTGGTATCGTAGCCGCGCCGCAATAAATCCGGAACTTCTTTGACCTTGATTTGAGCCGGAATTAAGTCAATTCCGCCTCCCATCACCACCACTTCTCCTTGCTCTACCTTCAGCACCGGACTCAGCTCGGCCTCAACTTGATCCAGGGACACATCCCCCCACAGGTAATAGTTCAACACCGCATCTACATGGCGTTCATCTAGGTTAAACAGGGCATGAATGCCGGGAGCCATCGGGTCGGTATCAATGATCCCCACCCGCCACCCCCGACGAGCAATGCTGACCGCTAAATTTGCCGTCAGGTTAGATTTACCAATGCCATGACGAATCGATTGAATTGAGACAATGGTGGGCATGGGTGGGCAACCGAGTGATGGTGCTGATGGTAGTACAGCGCAGCGCCAGTTTGGATACTGCGCAGATACTTTCCTAGCTTAGCGATCGCCCTAGTTAATCGCATTATCTTTATCGGGTGAACGGTGACTAAAATCCAGGGAGTGTTCTACCTTGAAGTCCCAACTTGCATCAGATTAATCGCTCGATTGCACACTCGTTTAATCAATGCAGCATCGTGACTGATCACCAGTAATCCAATATTGTGCGATCGCACATAGTCCAGCACCCTATGCCAGATCAAGGCTTGCGTGTTGGCATCGAGCATCGCGGTCATTTCGTCGGCGATTAGGTAGCGCGTGGCAGGGTTGAGAACCCGAGCGACGGCAACGCGCTGAAGTTCACCGCCACTCAGTTCGTGGGGGTAGCGATCGAGCCAGCTCGGATGAATGGCGAGTGCATCGAGCAGAAAGCGATCAGGCGACTGCTTCTCGGCAAGAATCTTGTGGATGCGCCAGCGAGGATTGACGGCGAGTTCGGGATTTTGAAAGATCATCTGGACAGGGCAGTAGCCGCGATCGGACAGTGGTGAGTTGTCGATCGTAACCTGCCCTTGTGTGGGCGTTAGGTAGCCTGCGAGCAGTTTGCTCAGCGTGGTTTTGCCGAAGCCGGATGGCCCAAACAGCCCGACTACTTCGCTTGGAGCGATCGCAATATCAAAATTGCGTACGATCCAGTTATGGTGGGGATAGCGAAACGCCAACTGTTTACCGATCAGCATGAATACACCTCACTGGCGCACCGCGCACTTGAAGAAAAGGGGGACGCTCAAGCTGACATTCTTGCGTCACCCAGGGGCAGCGATCGCTAAACAGGCAACCATCCGGCAAAGCCTCTGGAGTGGGCTGGCTGCCTGAAATCGGGATAAATTCATTTTGCGGCAGCGATCGCCAAAGTGCTTGCGTGTAAGGATGGCGAATTTTGTTGTTGGAGAAGTCTTGGGCGTGAGCGATTTCGACCGTAGTTCCGGCGTAAAAAACAGCGACGCGATCGGCAATTTGTAAGGCGGCTTCGATGTCGTGCGTAATGAGAATCACACCCTTGCCTTCTGAAGCGAGTTCGCGCAGATGGTTCAACGTTTCTGTGACGACATCAGGATGTAAGCCGGGAGTAGGTTCATCTGCGATCACCAATTCTGCCTGACTGACGACGGCGGTAGACACAAGGACTCGCCGCGCCATGCCGCCCGATAGCTGAAAGGGGTAGAGTCGCTGCACGATCGCCGCTAGCCGATAGCGAGCAAAGGTGCGATCGACGGCTGCTTTTGCAGCTGGCCGAGACAAGCCGCTCAGCTGGGCGGTTCGCTGCACCTGCTGTCCCACCTGCATCAACGGATCGAGATAGCCGATCGATTGCGGGATCAAGGCGATCGCCTTCCCACGCAAATCTTGGCAGCGATTTAGCGTTAGCGGTTCACCCTTAAACAGCATTTTGCCGCTCACCTGCGCGTTGTCAGGCAAAATTCCCAAAATGGCGTGGGCTAAGAGGCTTTTACCTGATCCGCTTGCGCCGACAACGGCAACGACTTCACCCGCTTTCACATCGAGGTCAAGCTGCGTAATGACGGTCAGTTGCTTTTGGGCAAGACCGCGATCGTACAGCGTGAATGTGATATTTAAGTCTTGCACCGAGAGCATAATTATCCCTGGCTGGTCTTAGGATCAATCAGCGCCCGAACATTCTCACCGAGCGTATCAAAGGCTTGGACAGCGAGCAACAGCAGCAGTCCGGGTAGAACGCCAACCCACCAGTATCCAGTCGAAAGGTTCCGCATTGATTCGGCGAGGATGATACCGATTGCGGGAGTGTGGGGTGATAGTCCAATGCCAATAAACGACAGTGCCGCTTCATGCAGAATCGCGTGGGGAAACAGCAAAATTAAGCCGACCAACAATTGTGGAATCATGTGCGGCAGCATGTGGTGGCGGGCAATCCAGAAGGGCGATCGCCCCAACTTGTAAGAGAGCTGCACGTAGTCAGAACTATTTACCTGAAGCGTTTCTGCCCGAATAATGCGTGCAAGGCTTGTCCAGTGAGTCAGGGCGACGGCAATAATTACACCCTTGGTGCCGCCACCGATCGCAAAGGAGATCATGATCAGCAAGACAAGATGCGGCAGGCTAAAGAACACATCAATTATCCAGGTAATCACCGCATCGACTTTGCCACCCAGTGTTCCTGCCATCAGCCCCAAGCCTGTACCGATAATGGCGCTGAAGCTTGCCGCTAGTAGTCCAACCCGTACACTTAAAGACATACCGTGCAGCGATCGCGTCAACATATCACGCCCTAACCAATCTGTCCCAAATAGATGTGTCAAAGAGGGCGGTTGATTGCGCTGGGTCAAAGCTGGATCGAGTCCAGCATCGCCCATGAACCTATTGCTAAAGACAATCGCAACCAAAAATAATGTGCAAAGGGCGATCGACAAGAGCGTGATCTGACGGCGATTAAAGCGAATTGCAGGACGACGAGGGAGAAAGGAAGTAGCCATTGGAGGTTCAATTGGATAGGCAGGTTAGCTCGATTTGCCGATGCGAATACGGGGATCAACGATTTGATAGGTCAGATCGGCAATTAAGTTGCCTGTGTAAACAAATAGCGCACTGAAAAACACAATTCCCACCAGCAGCGGCACGTCACTCCGCAGGGCGGCTTCGACTGTCGCTTTGCCTAAACCGGGGTAAGAAAACACCTGCTCGGCTAAAACAGATCCACCAAATAATTCACTTAAGGAAGCAAACTGGAGGGTTAGAGCCGGGAGGATGATGTTTCGTAGCCCATGATGGCGGATAATGCCGACGAGGCTTTCGCCTTGGGCGCGGGCAAACAAGACGTAATCGCTGTTGAGAACTTCGATGAGCTTTTGGCGCGTGTGCAGGGCGATGTTTGCCACGCCGATCAGGCTTAGGGTTGCAGCAGGTAAAATCAGGTGATGTAGTCGCTGCCAGACCGTGACATCCTTGGTCAGCACGCCTGGGGGCGTGGCACAGCAAATCGGCGTGATTTTTAGCGAAACCGAGAAGACCAGCAGCAGCAGCAGCGCGACCCAAAATGTCGGGGAAGCCGCGAGCGTGTAGGCATAGAAGCGGATGGCGCGATCGAGCCACGACCCGGCGCGCGCTCCTGCCACCACGCCCATTGCCAAGCCCAATGCGCCAGATAGAAGCCACGCGATCGCCAACATTTGCAGCGACGTTTGAAAACGGCTACCAATCACGGTAGACACAGGCTGATTAAAAATGATCGATGTGCCCAAATTGCCACTTGCCAACTGTCGCAGCCAAAGGATAAAGCGCGTCATCATCGGCTGATCTAAGCCCCAGCGTTGGGCGATAATGTCGCGCTGTTCAGGACTGATTTGCAGCATATCAGCGCCGACATAGGCATCAATCGGATCGATCGGCGACAGGCTGATCAGCACGAAGCTAAAAATCGCCACTGCAATTAGCAACAGAGCCAGCCGCAACAACTTCCGTAGCATAAAAGCAGCGATGCCTAGTTGCATGTCCACTTCCATTCCGAAATGTTGGCGGTGATCGGCCAGCCATGCCCGTGCGGTTCGATTTGTAGCGTGCCGACGTTGAGGCAGGTGTTGACAAAATATGTATGGTCAAGATTCACCAGCCACGCCCAAGCCGCATCACCCTTAGTCGTAAAGCCAGTTTGTCCATTCCACTGAGCGGCTTTCCAAAAAGCGATCGCTTCTTCTTGATTAGGTGCTCCCATTGCCAAATCCAAAACGTTATCGATTTTGGAATCGGCATAATATCCCGCGTTATTAAAGTCGCCCTGCGCCGACTTGCTGTGATAGAGGTTGTAAACTTCGGTCGGGTCTTGACTCCCCCAGCCAAATAGAACGACGTTACTGTGCATCAGCGGCTCGATTTCATCCCAGCTTTTCCCTTCGACATTGGCGCGAATACCGATTGGCTTAATCTGCTCCGCCACTGACAACGCAAGCGCCTGACGAATCGAGTCGCTGGCTGGATAGAGCATCGTAAACTCGGCAGGCTGTCCGTTTTTCTCAACAATGCCATCGCCGTTCTTGTCACTCCAGCCGCCTTCAGCGAGAATCTGCTTGGCGCGATCGATCTGCCCATCCTCAATATCCGCCTCCTTTTGCTCCCAGGGCAGTCCAGTCACAGGGCCATAAGCAGGTGAACCGTAGCCTTCCAAAATGCCATCGACTAACGCTTTGCGATCAATCCCATAGTTGATCGCCTGCCGAATCGCTCGATCCGCCGTCACGTCGTTACCGATCGCAGCTCCATCGGGCGTTTTCCTGCCCGTGTTTGGCTTAAAGGGAAACATAATTCCCCGGTTATCGACGCTTTTTACGTCATACAGCTTCATGTTGTCGATCGACTGCACAGCCAGCGTTTGCGGAATCGAAGCAACCTGCGCCTGTCCTGCTTTGGCGGCGGCAAACGCCGCATCTTCTTCCACTAGCAAAAAGACGAGTCGCTGAATTTGGGGCATATCGCCGTAGTAGTCAGGATTGACCTCGGCGATGAGCTGCTGGCCTTCGTCCCACTGCACTAATTTGTAAGGACCAGAACCGATCGGATTGCGGCCATATTCAGCGCTGTAGGCGTGTTTAGGCACGATGCCTAGTGTTGCAAGGCGATTGATGAAGGTGCTTTGTGGTTGCTTGAGGCGAAGCTCAACGGTAGTGGGACTAGTAGCGATCGCGTTTTGCAACACAGTCACATCTGTCTTCCCACCGCTCTCTCCAGCCTGATTAAACGTGAAGGCCACATCTTCAGCGGTTACAGGCATTCCATCACTAAATTTTGCATCCGCGCGAATCGTCACCGTCCACACTTTGCCATCATCGCTGACGGTGTAACTGGTGGCCAGATCATTCTCAAACTTCAACTCAGAATTGCGCCGCAGCAATGTGCTTTGAAAGAGTGGCGAACCATAGCGCCCCCAGCCTAAGGTTGGGTCAAACCCATCGTCAAATTCTGAATTACTCAGAGCAAGCACAATCTGTTCTGACGAGCCGCCCTGCTGTGGAGCAGCAGCGTTATTTTGTGATGAAGGGCGCTCTGGTGTGGAGGAAACGCAGGCAGACAGCGCCAGCACAATTCCGGCAGCGCAAGATGTGGTTTTAAGATTTAATTTCATGATGCAGGTAGATGTTGGACAGGTTCAAATTCGATGAATACCTCACTTTTGACATAGTTGCTTAAACAATCGATGAAAAGTGAGAGGTTTAGATTCATTTTTTTATAAATAAATCAGCTCTGCTCTTGTGGATAGAGAAATCAAGCCCCAAGTTTCTTTTAATCATGGGACTGCAAAATGACGAGAACTTAGGGGAGATCTGAAACTTTTTGTCATTCACAAAGAGACTGCTCAAACATCATCCAAGGTTGAATAATATACTCAAACTCAAGTCGATGCAATCCAGGGGGGGGGGATAAACGTTGTAGCTGCGATCGCTTTTCCCTAAGACTTGCGTGAAAAGCTGTGTAAAAAATTTGGCAACCTGAATGGATTGGTTAATTAATTACAGTTCTAAAGGCTACATAGCTCATAAAGCGATCGCAGCTTAGCAATGAATCGATTTTGCCAATTCTCGGTACTGCTTCCGCTGAGTGAGGAGACATAAAGCCTTGATATTTCTATATGGCAGGGATTCAGTAGTCTACCAACCCTCCACCTCAATTGGATCTCATGATGGATTTGTTCTCTCGGAACTGCCCTTGCTGTGACAGCGCCAAAGTCGATGTTCGTACCCGCTATACGACTCAAAATAATGGCACTCCCCCAATCTACTATTGTCGGAGTTGCGCTATTAAAACCTTATTCAACGGTAAGATTAATCAACTCTTCAATCATAATCCAGCCGTATTTGGTGAAATTTGCAAACTTTTCGATCAAACCTTTGATCGTTTATCTGATGACGAAATAACTGTCCTAGAAGCTCTGGCGATGCAGAATCAGCACATCTCATTTTCAGGGTTGCAATCGTTCCTGGTTCATTGTGGATAAGCAGGAGCCAACTCCCTTGGTCAACTGGGAATTAGCACCCAATCTAGGTTGACTAAATTGCCTTAAGTGTTTAGCGTAAAAAATCGAGCGCTTGCTGAATCCGACTGGTCCAACTGCTAATTTTTACGACCGCTTCGCCCAGCCGCACTACATCCACTTCTACATCTTGGGTGGGGTAGTTTTGCAAGATTTCTAGCAGCGAAACAGCTTGATCATCGGCGGCAGAAAGCACCAAGGCAGACCGCAGCGCCTGTCGATCAGCCCGATTGCCTGGGGTATGAATAATGGGGGTCAGTTCATCGAGTACGAGCGACCCAATTGGGCTATTGAGCACCCGATCGAGCAGCACCGGACTCATGGGAATGGAGCGGGTTAAGGTCTGCTGCACCTGGCTAGGCTGCTGATTGGCAAGCCGTAAGAATGGCCTTAGCGATCGCGGCGCTTCTCCGGTTTCGGCTAGGGTATTGAGGTCGGCAACGGCGATCGCCCGTTCTAGCCCTCGATACTGAAACACGACGCGCTCTGCTGCCTCGGCACTGGGTGCCTGCAATGCGATCGCTAGGCTGATGGCTCCAATCGATAGTGTGCCACGTTGCTTAATCCAGCCTACCCAGCGTTGTAATGGTTGAGTCATGCGATTGACCCTCCTAACTAAATACCCAATCAATACCCACTGCCTAATGGACATCAATTCGCCCCATTAAGTTGCCGCTTAGGGCGGGCTGCGGCATCCCAACCTGAATCTTGTGGTGATCGAACGCTAGCTTCAACCGACGGCGAAACTCACGAGCAACGATCCATTGTTTGAGTGGTTGAGTCCGAATCCAAGTGCGAATCACGATCCCAGAGTGTGAAATATCATCAATGCCCAGCAATTCACTCGCATTCAAAATTAATGCGCCCCAATCCGAATCTTTGGATAGTTCATCGGCCACGTCTCGCACAATCGCTAGCGCCTGATCGATATCGGTATCGTAGGCCACCTGAATGCGGAAATCGGTACGAGACCAGGCTCGGCTCATGTTTTCTGCTTGAATCACTTGGCTATTGGGGATCGTAATTAAATTGCCAGCATCACTTCGCAGCTGTGTGATGCGTAAATTCAAATTTTCGACTAGCCCCGAGACGTTGTTAATCGCCACGTAGTCGCCGATCGCGTACTGATCTTCGAGCAAAATCAAAAAACCATTCACCAGATCTTTGACCAAGCTTTGAGCGGCAAACGAAACGGCAAGCGCCACAATTGCCCCCAACGCCAGCACCGACGCGGGTGCAATGTTGAGACGTTGGAGCACCCACCCAATGCCAATGGTATAGACCACAACGGTGGTTAGGCCCTTGAGCACATTGGCAATGGTGGAAATGCGCAGCGATCGGCGCTGGAGGTTTTCTACCGTGATGAACTCGCCATCTGCCCAAGCTTTAGCAAATTGATCGATCCCCAGATTGGCTAATCGGTTAATTAAACCCGTGAGAAACCAGGCCACTAGCACCACAATTGGAGACGAGATCACCCCCATTGCCGCTGCTCGGGTTTCAGGGAATTGATACAGCACCATGGCAATGCCCGCTACCCACAGCAGCACAACGATCCAAAATATGAGCCAGCGCAAAAAGTGAACAATTTTTAGGCGGCGGCGCAGACCTAACCAGCGCTGAATGTGCTCAAATACCACCCAATTCGACGGATCGTCGGGTTCGTCGCCTAATGGGCTGTTGACGCCTACTTGAGTATTTACCCCTACCTGAGGATTTAAAGGTGGGTTGGGTGGGGGTGCGGTAGCAGCGGGGGACGCCACATCGCGCTGTTGCTCAAGCTGTGTCTGGCGTTTGCCTAATCTTCTCCACACAGCGGTGAACAGAAACGTCAGGAGCACAATGCCTAGGACGAAGGCGATCGCCAGCCGTCCCTGACGCTGAATGGCATCGGGTTGCCGACTGCGCAATGCCTCGCGCAACTTTGTCCCTAATCGGTTCTGCCACTGAACGGCTAGGGCTGGGCGAGAAATAGAGTAATATTGCGCATCAGCATCGGTGACGGTAAGCAAAACGCGTGGTTCTGCCAGATACGCATCTTTAACAAATAAAACGGGCTGTCCGTTCAGAGTTTCGGTATAAATTTCTAGCGTTTTGGGATCAAGTAGGGTGGCATGATCCCGACTGGCGTCAGGTAAAGCCGTCGGATTTTTAGCCGTTAGCTGAGTCAAATTAGCCTGAATTTGGCTGCCTCGCGCCTCAACCGGAACCTGAGTTCCCGGCTCGTTGCGGTTATAGACCGTAGGGGAGGCAATCTTGAACAGCGGCTGACCGTCAAACCGGACATCGGTGACTTCAATTAGCCCCAGCCGTTTTACGCCTGAAGGCAACGTTTCAGCAGACTGAGTCGGCGGAAAAGACAATTGCCCCACTGCGCCCGG
>CASBQJ010000209.1 GCA_949127705.1 Synechococcales cyanobacterium PMM_0085 | reverse complement strand
TGATGTCGGTGAGCCACTTCGTGTTGGGCGCACCAGCTGTGAAGTCCCGGTTGACGAGGTTCTCTGGTGCCGGATGCGTATTTCGGAGGAGCGTGACCGACCGTTTCGGCATCGTGACCGCCGAATTCGGGAGCGTGACCGAACATTTCGGTGACGTGACCGACGGACGATTGGTAGCCGCCTGAGGGCGGTCATCGGCCTGTCAAGGGGTCGGTGCTGGTGTTGCGTATGAACCACTGCGGCGGCATAGCGTCACGGCCTTTTGGCCGGAGCGCCGATGCCGCAACAACGAATGGACATACGCATGATCAAGGACATCCTCAGACTCAAGTACAGCGCTGCGCTTTCGCACGAGGCCATCGCACGCAACCTCGGCATCTCCAAGGGCGTCGTGGCCAAGTACCTCGGCCTGGCTGGCGCAGCCAACCTGGACTGGGCCGCCGTGGCCGAACTCGACGAGGCCGGGCTCGAACGCCGGCTGCTCGGGCGCAGCATCGCCGAGACCCAGGTCGTCGAGGCCGACTTCGCCCGCGTGCACATCGAACTGCGCCGCAAGGGCGTCACGCTGATGCTGCTGTGGCAGGAGTACCGCGCCGCCCATGAGGGCCGGCGCACCTGGGCCTACACCCAGTTCTGCGAGCACTACAAGGCCTTCGCCAAGACGCTCAAGCGCTCGATGCGCCAGCACCGCCGCGCCGGCGTGAAGCTGTTCATCGACTACGCCGGCTCGACCCTGGCGCTGGCCGACGGCTCGCGCGCCCAGGTCTTTGTCGCCGCGATGGGCGCCTCCAGCTACACCTTCGCCTGCGCCACCGCCGACCAGAGCATGCGCTCGTGGCTCGGCGCCATGGCGCGGGCGCTGAGCTTCTACGGCGGAGTCCCGCAACTGATCGTGCCCGACAACCCGCGCTCGCTGGTCTCTGATGCCTGCCGCTACGAGCCCAAGCTTAACGAGACGGTGCGCGACTTCGCCCGCCACTACGACGTCTCGATCTTGCCGGCGCGCCCCTATTCGCCCAAGGACAAGGCCACCGCCGAGTCCGCGGTGCAGGTCGTCACCCGCTGGATCCTGGCGCGGCTGCGGCACACGGTGCTGGCCGACGTGCACGCCGCCGACGTGGCCATCTCGGCGCTGCTGGCCTCACTCAACAACCGCCCCTTCCAGAAGCTCGACGGCAGCCGCGCCAGCCTCTTCGCCGCACTGGACTGCCCGGCCTTGACGCCGCTGCCGGCGCAGCCCTGGCAGTGGGCGACCTTCAAGACCGTCAAGGCACACATCGACTACCACGTCGAGGTCGAGCACCACCGCTACAGCGTGCCGCACGCGCTGGTGGGGCTGGAGCTGGAGGCACGCGTCACCGACGCACTGGTGGAGGTGCTGCACCGTGGCCAGCGCGTGGCCTGCCACGCCCGCAGCAGCCGCCGCGGCGGGTTCACCACGGTCGATGCGCACATGCCTGCGGCCCACCGCGCACATAAGCAGTGGACGCCCGATCGGCTGATCCACTGGGGC
Source organism: Synechococcales cyanobacterium PMM_0085 (assembly GCA_949127705.1). Taxonomy (GTDB): domain Bacteria; phylum Cyanobacteriota; class Cyanobacteriia; order Elainellales; family Elainellaceae; genus CASBQJ01. Next base: position 1,295 of record CASBQJ010000209.1, on the reverse strand, counting down.
GGCGGCATCGGCCCGAACACGGGTCAGTTCGTAGCACAACTGCTGCAGCGATTCCGCCACCCCGAGCACGGCTACCGCAGCTGCCTGGGCCTGCTCGGCCAGGCCAAGCGCTACGGCCCGGCGCGGCTGGAGGCGGCCTGCACGCTGGCGCTGGAGCTGCGCGCCGGGCACTACCGCCATGTGCGCGACATCCTGGCCAACGGGCGCGACCTGATCGCGCGCAGCGAGCCCGCGCCCGAGTGGGTGGCGCCCGTGCACGACAACGTGCGCGGCGCGGCCAACTACCACTGACACCACGGGGGCGCCGGCACTGCCGAGCCCACCGAATCAACCGAATTCAAGGACTCCAAACATGATGATGAACAACACCCTGGCGCAGCTGCGCGAGCTCAAGCTCGTGGGCATGGCCACCGCCGTCGAAGAACAACTCTCCAGCAGCGCCTGCACGGGCCTGAGCTTCGAGGAGCGGCTGGCGCTGATGGTCGACCGCGAGGTGCACCAGCGCGCCGACAAGCGCCACGCCGCACTGCTCAAGCGGGCGCGGCTGAAGTACCCACAGGCCTGCATCGAGGACGTGGACGGGCGCGCTGGGCGCGGCTTCGAGCGGCCTGCGTTGATGAGCCTGGCGCTGTCGCGGTGGGTCGAGGACGGCACGGCAATTCTCGTGACTGGGCCGACGGGTTCGGGCAAGAGTTGGCTGGCTTGTGCCCTGGCGCAATATGCCTGCAGGCGCGGGCAATCAGCGCTGTACCTGCGCGTGCCGCGGCTGGCCGAGGAACTGCGCATCCTGCACGGCAACGGCGGCTTCACGCGCTGGCTGGCGGCGGTGGCGCGTACCGACGTGCTGCTGCTCGACGACTGGGCGCTGGCGGCCATGGACGGGCCAACGCGGGCCGACCTGATGGAGGTGATCGACGACCGCGCGGGCACGCGCGCCACGATCATCACCAGCCAGTTGCCAGTGGAGCACTGGCATGCCTGGATCGGCGACGCGAGCATCGCCGATGCCATCCTCGATCGGCTGCTCTCGCGCAGCCACCGCCTGGCGTTGAAGGGCAAGTCGATGCGCCCGCAAAAGCAGGAGGCCGGTAACGGCACCAGCCCCGGCACCAGCACCGGGGCACACACCACCGACGCGACGCGGTAAGCGCCGGCAGCCCTGTGGATTTGTGGACAGGCCCGCTGGCGCGGGCTTCCCGACTGAACGCCCAAGGGCGTTCACCTGTGGATGGCCGGATGGACAACCCTGCGGGTTGCCCACGCGCCCACCCACAGGCCGCCGGCTGCCCACAAGC
>CASBQJ010000208.1 GCA_949127705.1 Synechococcales cyanobacterium PMM_0085 | reverse complement strand
GGGGACGGACTAGGCGATGGGGATGGGGATGGGCTAGGACTGGGGACAGGTACCGGGGAGACTAGCGATACAAATTCCGCCCCGGTTAAGTCGATCAAATAGCCTAGGCCGGCTCCAGAATAGCCAGGGTTAGCCTTCCAACCTGCCAGAGTAGACGTCGTGTTGACGGGTGTGACAAGTTGTCTGCGAGTGTTGGGAAATAGCAGATTGCCGCTGGCGTCTACGGGGTCATAGTTGTGTCCCGATATACCTAGGTAGTAGACCCCATCTGAAATAGTGTTTCTGCGCAGACGAAGCGTGGAACGACCCGTCCCAGGGTTAGCGCGACCTGGGTCATTATCGGGAGTGTTGTCATTAGCAAAAACACCTACTCCATTAGCGTCAAGCAAAAACAGCTGGGTGTCTTCAAATTCTGTTAATCCTTGATTAGCAGTACTGGCTAAGAATTCTCCAGCTGTATTTTTAATGGTGATTTGAAACAGATCAGCCCCAAAGCTCAAGTTACCTTTGATGGCAGACAGGGTAGTTCCACCCGGCCGGGTGTTGATCACCTGCGCATTGCTCAATTTCTCGCCTGCATCTGTGTCTTCTTGAAAGATGGCGGCGTTCGCTCGCTGTGCTGCGACCAGGGAAAGGCAAGCAGCGCCAACTGTGAATGAGAGACGTTTGAGACGCTTGAATGGGGCTGACTTGAATGGGGCTAAGACGGTAGACGACATACTCATGATTGTGATGCTTCAGGAATGTTCGGTGAGATTTTAGCGTTGAGTCTCTGTGGATGTTTACACCCGCAGACTCAGGGCAACTGACAAAATTGACGGACAAGTTGGATCGTTTGGTCTCTAGAAACAAAATTGCGATCGCCAAAGCAGAGCTAATTTTTTTTAGCAGAACCCTGTCGATTGTTTGCCCTAGCGTTTTATAAAAACTTTAGATTTGAAAGCGTTGACCTAACCCACAAATAAAGTTCAAAAAAGCTAAATTCAGGCATCCGTCGGCTTTTTCGCCCGATACCTGGACAACAAAACTATTTGGCTGAGATAGTCGGATGAATGTAAGGCAATTTACTTAAAATCTATGCACCCTAAAATCAGATCGAAGCTACTCTGATGAGTATGCTGCTTGAAATCACACACCCTGAAACTATGCACTTTGATGCAATGGTTGATCGAATTATAGGCTGTCTTCTCAGAACCATAGCGTTACCTAGGTAAAGTTACGCAGACTTTGTGATTCGGTCAGCGATGAATCTGCCAGCTTCTGTAAAAAAGAATATTAGCAGACCCGCTGCTCTAAACCCCTTGCTGGTTCAACTCAACGTCTTAAGAGAAAAGGGATACAGCTCTCCTAGAATCATGCTAAAGATCGTTAAAATCTCGTAGCAACAACTAATCCGATAGAAATATTGTAGTCATTAACACGATTCTCAAAGTTAGAGTTTGTAAAGTCTCTACCGATTTCAACCGGATTTTTGGTGAAGTTTGTGCAAACTTACCCCCTCTGCGTAAGCTTACACAAACTTCACGAGTCGCCCGATACCAGACCTGATACCAGATCGATTAACATAATCAGTTCACCCTGCCTCAGTACTTCTACACCGACTCATGATCCCTCCTACCCGCCGCTACCACATCACCACGTTTGGGTGTCAGATGAACAAAGCTGACTCTGAACGAATGGCTGGCATTTTGGAAACTATGGGATTTGAGTGGTCAGATTCCCCCGACCAGGCCGATTTGGTGCTTTACAACACCTGTAGTATTCGCGATAACGCCGAACAGAAGGTTTACTCTTACTTGGGCAAACAAGCTATCCGCAAGCGCAGCCAGCCCGGATTGATGCTAGTAGTGGCCGGGTGTGTCGCCCAACAAGAAGGCGAGGCTCTTTTACGGCGCGTGCCCGAACTCGATTTGGTCATGGGCCCGCAGCACGCCAATCGCTTACAAGACCTGCTGGAGCAGGTGTTTGCCGGAAACCAAGTGGCTGCGACCGACGCGGTTCATATTATGGAAGACATTACCAAGCCCCGGCGCGACAGTTCTGTAACGGCTTGGGTGAATGTAATTTATGGCTGCAACGAGCGCTGTACGTACTGTGTAGTACCGGGCGTCCGGGGCGTCGAACAGTCTCGCACCCCTGCCGCCATTCGGGCTGAAATGGAAGAGCTAGGGCGACAGGGCTATCGGGAGGTCACGTTACTAGGCCAAAACATTGACGCCTATGGCCGCGATTTGCCCGGCAGCACTGCCGACGGTCGCCATCTCCACACCCTCACCGACCTGCTTTACTTCGTTCATGATGTCCCTGGAATTGAGCGCATCCGGTTTGCGACCAGCCACCCGCGCTACTTTACCGAGCGGCTGATTCGCGCCTGCGCCGAGTTGCCCAAGGTTTGCGAGCATTTTCATATTCCGTTTCAGTCGGGTGATAACGACGTGCTAAAAGCAATGAGCCGGGGCTATACCCACGAAAAATATCGCCGGATTATCGACACGGTGCGGCAGTATGTGCCCGATGCGTCTCTGAGTGCTGATGCAATTGTGGGGTTTCCGGGCGAGACGGAAGCGCAGTTTCAAAACACCTTAACGTTAGTAGAAGACATTGGCTTTGACTTGCTGAACACAGCCGCCTATTCACCTCGACCCGGCACCCCGGCAGCTCTTTGGCAGAACCAGCTAGCAGAAGACGTGAAGGGCGATCGCCTCCAACGACTCAACCATCTGGTGTCGATCCAAGCAGCTGAGCGATCGCAGCGCTATCAGGGGCGGGTTGAAGAAGTGCTCGTCGAAACCCAAAACCCCAAAGACTCCACCCAAGTCATGGGACGCACGCGCGGCAATCGGCTCACCTACTTCCCCGGTCAGCTAAACGACCTCAAAGGCCAACTTGTCCCGATCAAAATTACTACCGTCCGAGCGTTTAGCCTCACTGGAGAAAGAGTGCACCGCGAGACGCCCTTACTGGCCGCGACCAGCCTGTAAAAAGTCAGGGTTAAACCTCCCCCACTCCTAGTTCTAATTTGCTGTAAGCTGCCCCATCCGCCGATCCCGTGATACGC
>CASBQJ010000207.1 GCA_949127705.1 Synechococcales cyanobacterium PMM_0085 | reverse complement strand
CCCAAGGTTTGCTGGCCAACGATTCTGACCCCGATGGCGACACCATCACGGCGCAGTTAGTGTCGTCGCCAACGCATGGCACGCTGACGGGTATTACCACCGGTGGCGGCGCGACCGGCGCTTTTGTTTATACACCCGCCAAAGACTTCAACGGCACCGACACTTTCACTTATCGCTTGGTGGATAGCGGCGTGCCCTCGATCACGGGTGCGGTCATCAGTGTGTCGATTGTGGTGCAACCAGTGAACGATGCGCCGGTCGCTCAAGATGGCGCGGTTACCACCAATCAGGACACGCCGATCAGCGGCACCCTGGCGGGCAGTGACGTTGATAACGCGCGCTCGGAATTGACCTTCGCCCTAGTGCAAGTGCCCGGATCGCCCGAAGCCCCCCAAGCGGGCACCCCCGCCTCCAGCACCCGCACCTGAAGCTGGCGATCGCGCCCCAAATGCAGCGCTGCCGACAGCCCCGTAATGCCACCCCCAATAATGGCTACATCACAGGTTTGATCAGCGCTTAGCGGTGAGTAATCAGTCAGACTAGCTGGCGCAACGGTAGTTTCCCAAAAACTGCCTACAGGACGAGTCCGGTCGTAAACGTTGGCATTGTAAAGAGTTGTCATGCTATGGCCAGTAAAGGTGGCGGCACTGCTGAGTCATTTGTCAAATTAGGGTGGGGTGGGGTGCTCTCACCTCACCGCCTTGAATTTTGATCAAGTCACTCTCATTCAAAGATTGACAGACTCTTAGCTGTTCCTAAGTTTTGTGCGAACAAGTTGGGGAATTGGGTAGTCTACAGATGGGTAGAAAGCGTTAGTGTTTAGGATGGATGTTGTGCCAGAGATGAGTCAATTGATCAAACTACAGCGGCGATCGCGCTCTAAATCCTCCCGGTTTCCGGTTCACCGTTCCCACCTGCCAGAGGCGGCGACTGCCCTCTATGCCGAACGGCCATCCACCAAAACCCTGGATTTGATCTCTCTGGCCGCCTGCTCCTGTGTCTTAACGCTACTGTGCCACTCAGCCGCACATCTGCCTCAATCGACCGCCACAGCCAGTCAGAACACGGCTCAAAACACGGCTCCGCTGAGCAAAGGTGGCAGTCCGCTATTTCAGCCCTACACGCTAATTGCATCGTCGCCCGAAGTCAAAGAAGACGAAGACGAATAGATGTGACTTATTGCAGGGCTGTAATCTGCGCGATCGCATTGCGATATCCTTCGGCCTTGCTTTGCTGACGGTATAGATCTGCCGCCTGCCGCAAATCGGCTAAGGCTCCCTGGCGATCGCCCAACTGCACCCGCGCTAACCCCCGACCATAGAGCGCATCTGCATCTTGAGCATTTAGCTGGAGCACTCGCGTAAAGTCGGTGGTGGCTCCGCGAAAATCTCGCAGCCGATTCCGAACGGCTCCTCGCTTGGCGATCGCCACCGGGTCATTGGGGCGCAGCGCGATCGCTTGCGTTAGGTCTTGATGCGCGCCATCTGGATCAGCTTGAGCTAGACGGGCATCGGCGCGGGCAATTAGGGCAACCGGATCGCGATTATCGAGGCTGATGGCGCGAGTGTAGTCGGCGAGCGCAGCCGTTGGGTTACCCGCCTGCATTTGCACATCCCCTCGCATTTTGTAGGCAATGGCCGAATCTGGAGTGCGCTCGATCGCTTGGTTTAAGTCGGCCATCGCACCCGGTACATCTCCGGCAGCGGCCGATACCACCCCCCGATTGAGATACGCCTGATCGTAATTAGGGTTGAGCTGGATGGCACGGCTAAAGTCACGGTAGGCAGCGGCGCGATCGCCCATCGTAGAGGCGACAAATCCCCGATTGAAGTAGGCAACGGCAGAATTTTCGTCGAGCTGAACCGCTTCATTAAAGTCGAATAAGGCAGGTTCTAGCTGGCCTAGGGCAAATTGGGAACTGCCCCGATTGACGTAGGCTTCGGCGTAGTCATCGCGCAAGTCGATCGCCTTGTCGTAATCGGCGATCGCCGCCGCATGGTTGCCGCTGCTAGCATGAGCCACCCCTCGCTGCATGTAGGCTTCTGGATAGTTTGGCTGGAGCTGAATCGCTTGGTCAAACTCGGCAGTCGCCTCCGAGGTATCCCCCATGGCCGACAGCACCATGCCCCGATATAAATGGGCTTCGGCAGCGGTAGGGTTGAGCTGGGTGGCCTGGGTCAAATCTGGCAGAGCCGCCGACAAATTACCGGTTCGGTAATAGGCCACGCCTCGATTGGTGTAGGCATCGGCATAGGTTGGGTTCAGCTCAATGGCACGGCTATAGTCAGCGATCGCCGCTTCGTTCTGCCCCAATGCCGCTAAGGCAAATCCTCGAAACGCATAGGCAGCTCCGTTATTGGGATCCAGACTAATCGCTTGGTTTAATGCCTCAACGCCAGCGCTATAGTCGCCATCGTTTACTTTTTCTACCCCATCTTGATAAAACTCTTGTGCCGTTGCCTGCGCCAGCAAAATGGGAGCCTGCGATCGCGCTATGCTGGGAACCCCTGCCAAAACAGCCGCAGTTGCGACCATGAGAACCGTTCTTTTTACTGGATGCATGCCCAACTCCTCAGATTTAACGTCATGAGTCCATCGCTCAACCCGTTCCCCCCAGAGATTTCTCGATCGAAATCAGTGGGCGATCGCCCCTCTGCGGGTAAAAAGGTAGAAATTAAGATAATGCCCCCTAGCTTGCCCATTCTTGCGGCCAATCTTAAAGGCTAGCCAATTTTGATTGATTTGATCGATCACGTTGCCCCTAGATCAGGCCAAAGATCAGGCCAAAGATCCCGCCAGAGATCACGCCAGATTTTTGGAACAGTGCGCAAAAATTCTCTAAAATTGAGACGCCCTTGTGTTGCAGCCGGATTGATGAAAGAATCCACAGGTTGAGGTTTCTAGCATTACTGGGCATCGTTACTGGGCACATAGGAGTGAGGTTACGGCAACCTCACCCATCAGCATAGGGCAGACAAATGTACGGAGGAAAATCGAAACTGTGAATATTTCTGATGTCTTTGCCAAGGGCGGGCTCGCCATGTACCCGCTGTTGCTGCTCTCATTTCTATCCATTAGTGTAGTGATTGAGCGCAGTTGGTACTGGTGGAACCTGCTAAAGGGTGAACGAGAAGTGTCGGGTCGCGTGATCGAGTCCGCTCGCCGGGATTGGAATGCCGCTGCCAACCTGGCTGGACAGTCTACTGATCAACCCATTGGTCGATTTCTTAATTCGGCACTAGAGCTTAAAAAACCAGAGCCAGAAGTGTTTCAGCTGGCTCTAGAAGCAACTGCGCAAGAAGAACTAGCCGCCATGCGCCGGGGCGACAAAATTTTAGAAGCGGCGATCGCCCTTTCTCCATTGCTAGGCTTACTCGGAACAGTGCTGGGCTTAATCAGCTCCCTTAGCTCCATTCGGCTGGGCGATTTGGGCACGGCGGGCACCGAAAATGTGACGCTAGGAATTTCCGAAGCCTTGATTTCTACGGCCACCGGGCTGATTGTGGCGATTGTCAGTCTTGCCTTCTATCGCGTGTTTCAAGGCTTAGTATCCGGACAGGCCAAACTATTTGAGAAGTCTGGAAATGAACTAGAACTGATATATCGCAAAGATTGGGCTTCGCAGGGTGGGGCGCGGCTAGAAAAACCCAGCGGTAACTCAAATGCCCCTCTGAGCGTTAAGCCTCAACCGGAAACCACAGATACGCCAGAACACCAGCCTTAGGTTTAAAAGCGGTTTCTGGCTAGATCCATTCAAACCCCTGCTCCAGTCCCTTTCCTGCTAGTGCTAGTGTCATGAAAATTAACCACGGCTCTCAAGACCAAGAGGTGCGGATTGAGATCCTGCCGCTAATTGACGTTATTTTCTGCATTTTGACGTTTTTTATTCTGGCGTCGCTGT
>CASBQJ010000206.1 GCA_949127705.1 Synechococcales cyanobacterium PMM_0085 | reverse complement strand
TGAGGCGTGGTTTTTGACGGCTGAGGATAGTTGATGAAGGAGTCCGATGCGTCCTCGGGAGCGAGGCGTTGATCGGGAGCGGACTGGGGTTCATTGTCGTCTGCGGCTGGAGGGAAGGCTGGCGGTGCTGTGTTTGGGACTGCCTTCGGGGCGGCTGAGGGTTCTGCACTGGGATCTGCTGCACTGGGGGCACTGGTACGGTCTAGTCGATTCAGCACCGCAGGCGATCGCAGCGGAGTTTCAAACAAGGCCGATGCCTGACCCAGATAGCGCAGAATTTCGGTCTGCTTTTGGCCTTGGGCGATGGTAGGGTGAGCATCTTTGACCTGCACGGGCAAAAACTCTAGCTTCATCTGGTCATCTTTGATCGACACCTTCAGCATGGCGGTATCGTACTGGGTTTTGACAGGTGCGGCTATCGGCTTGCTGCTGCCGCTGGCGGGATTCATCGCTGCGGTATTGACGGTTTTGCCGCTATCTTGGAGCACAAAATCTCCCAAGGAATAGGCGATCGCCCGCCCGTTGTAAATTTCGGCACCCTGCAACACATTGGGGTGATAGCCCACCACGAGGTCAGCTCCTTGGTCAATGGCATGGCGCGCTACCGTCATCTGCCATTCGGCTGGAAAGCTGGCTAGATCTTGGCTCCAGCGATAGTTGACCACAACCCAATCTACCTGGTCTCGGATCGCGTGAATGTCTTCTGCAACCTGCGCTTTTAAGGCTGGGTTGGTACCTGCCTGCCAGCCTTGGGCGGCGTGCGCGTCTGAGTCGGTATAGGCCAGGTAGGCAATCCGTTTGCCTCGCACATCAATGATCTCAGGGCGACGAGCTTCGTGGCGGTTGCGACCTGCACCCACGCTATACATCCCCGCTTTTTCGACCGCTTCTAGGGTTTTTACTAGCCCCGCCGAGCCGTCTTGCATCAGCGGTTCGCCCGACAGGCTGACGACGGTAACGCTGTCGGTTGTGGGCGATCGCTTTAATCCCGTGGTTTCGGTGCTCACGGCTGACTGGCGGGTTGCACCCAGAAGGGCTTGGGGATCGCTGATTGGCTGATCTAGGTTCGTCATTAAAATATCGGATTTGCCCAAAGAACCTGCGCCCAAAGAACCTGCACCCAGGGGATCGTTGCTTTCCCGGACTGGCCAGCTGGTGGCCGCATTAGCGATCCCGTCAGGAAACGTCGCCTGATCTAGCGATTGATCCCTCGTCCCAGTAGCGGTGAGGTTAACGGTTGGATCGCTGCTAAACGTTAGCGTTACGGTGGGGTCAGCGGGGTCGGCGATCGCATTGGCTTGAATCACCGAGACGTTGCCAGACGAGGTTTGAACGGCCATGGGGCGATCCGACGGATCACCCCACAAAGGCAGGCTGCGGCTTGTGACCACAACCCCAAAACTGACTAAAAATACCGCTGCTGCTGCCTTGCCCAACATGGCCACTTGAGTGGGAGAGAGTTGGCGAGTAGACTCTATCAGAGCAGCGGTGAGGGCGCGTGCCGACTCAGTGAGGGCTTGCATGCTCTCTGTGAGTGCGGGGGTAACGGCGGAGCGGTGAGCCAGCGCCAGGGCAGCGGGCGATCGCCGTCGTTTATGGGTTGAGCGGGGCAAGCGGCGGGCTGGCGTTGCTGGATGCACCTGAACGGCGCGATGCGACGGGTGGGGCGAACGAAGGCGGCGAGTGGGGCGAGCAGAACGCCTAGGTGCGGTAGCTAGCCGGATCGACCGATCCCACCAAGTATTGGGTGACCCTAGCGGGCGAGCCACAATTCGCACCCCTTGGATCACGTCAGAATTAAGCCGACAGAGGCGATGGCAGACAAAGCGGTTGAGGCGATCGCGATCAGGCGGCTGACAAAATTCCACCAGCACCAGCAGCCAACCGGGTCGATCGACCGCCACTCGGGCATAAATCTCTTGAGGCACCAAATATGTATTGAGCCAGTAGGCGATCGCCTGAAAGTCTCCCGCCCGCGCCAGCTGCAATACCGATGGTTGAGATAACAGTTCAAGATTAACCATTAGACCCGACTCCTCAACATGCCCACAGGATCTCTGCTCCGAATTAGAAAGTATCTTACAAATAACAAATTTTAAGATAGCAGCTCTACTCAAGCTGTCTTCATTCAGCCCGTAAGTTGAACCAATATGTCAGTGATTTATATCACACTATTTGGCCAACGACATCACAGGGAATGGTGGATCTGAATCAACTTCGGCAAGCGCCCAGTCAGCGATATTAGATGCAAGGCAGCGCCAGCGACATAGTGACAGGATTTCTATATGATTGACAGATTGGTGAAATCGGCCTTTCAGACAGGATGCCTTAGTGTGGAATCCGAAGGACTCATTCGGCAACTATTGACGCTCAAAACCCATAGCCTGCAGGATCTGACTGCCTTAGAAACCCTATACAATGCGGTTTGTTTGGGCCAGGTGCAGCGTGAGGCTCCCGCATCTGTTGATGCTCTGCGACCTGATTACACCACCACAATTCCCTCCGCCTCACTGGGAATTTAGCCAAAATCTGGAGAAAAAATTAGCAGTTCGGTGCCTTCTTTGGAACGGTGCCGAATTTTTGTTCTGTTGGGGTTGCTATAAAATAGAGCCGTTGCCCGTTCTTCCGTCTGACCTGCCAACCTGCTATGACTCCAGATCCAAATTTGCCGCAGGCGGGCACGCCATCCCTGCAAAATGCTAATTCAGCGCCCAGCTTGCCGCCTGCCGCTTCAGTCAATGCGTCTGCCTCTGCCGAACCCACGGTAGACCTGTCGATTACGGCGGCGACGGCCAGCCGAGGGCTGTCGAGCCGGCACGACTACGATACCTCTACCTCATCTACCGTTTCTCGCAGCCAAGCGGCTCAGCGTCAAACGTCGTTTCTGCTAATTCTGCTGTTGGCGATCGCGCTGGCGCTGGTGGGGATCGTGGTGAATCTGCCCTGGCTAGGGATTGCTGGGTCAATGGTGGCACTGGTGCTGTCGGTGCAGGTGCTATGGCGCGACTTATGGGTCATTGTGACCGAGCTGATGTCGTTGCAGCAGCGGCTGTTTACCGCAGCGGTTTTGGGCGTGGTTGTGGCCTTAGTCGGTCTGGTTAGGTTTACTGGGTTAAGTCGTCGCCTCACCGAATCGCTGCTACGGCTGGATTGGGATATAGTCGGCTCCGCTGGAGAAGTAATTGGAGCGGTGGGGCAAATTTTGATTGCGGTGCTGGCGGTCTATGTGGCGTGGCGGCAATATGTGATTTCGAAGGATTTGACGATTCAGCAGAATCTGATTACCCAGCAGCAAACGATTGATTCTTATTTTCAAGGGATCTCGGAGCTGGTGTTAGATTCTGACGGGTTGCTAGAAGATTGGCCTCAGGAGCGAGCGATCGCCGAAGGTCGAACAGCAGCGATCCTCAGCAGCATTGATGCCATCGGCAAAGCTAAAGTCATCCGGTTCTTGTCTCGCTCTAAACTGCTAACGCCGCTCAGACGCGATCGCCTGTTGGGGCGAGCCATTTTAGATGGTTTCGGTGGCTACCAAGAAGACAGAAATTATGGTGTGCGGGTGATTGATCTAGGCGTGATGCTGGCTGGAGCCAACCTGGCCAAAACCGATCTGCGCTGGACTGACCTCACAGATATCAACTTGATTCGCGCCAATCTAAACCAGTGCGATCTGGTGAAGGCCAATTTTTCCCGCACAATTCTCTGTGAAGCCGATCTGTCTGCCTCTGATTTGCAGGGAGCACGATTGTTCTATGGGGTGGTGCAAACCGCCACGCCGCGCAGCCGCACCCTGGTGCCGAACTATGCCACGGGTGAACATACCGGAGCCGTCGTTGAAAATGCAGATTTTACCGATACCAAACGCATGTCTCAAGAGCAGCGCTGCTACTGCTGTGCTTGGGGCGGGTCTAGAACCCGCGCCACTATCCCTGGTGGCTGTGAGGGGTTTCCCAATTTGTTAGGCCGCTAGGTTTGTTAGGCCGCTAGATCAGGATCAGGCTAGCGTGATGACTGTCCCCGTTTCTGCCGACTGCCGCGCCGCATCTGCCACCGTGAGGGCATAGAGGCTCACCTGGGGGGTGAGGTAGAGCGGCGTCCCGTCCAGCAAATGATTCAGCACCTGGGCAGTATCTTGGGCAAACAGCCCGCGACGGCTACCCAGATCAAGTGGGGAGGTCTGGTCGGGCTGGATCAAGGTGCCCGTTTCACCATTGAGCGCGATCGCCCCCTGGTCTCCATGAATAGTCAGCGTCCGTTCAGCCTGCCATAGCGCTTCGCCCTTACCGTAGGTCACATCTGCCACCAAGCCACTGACAAACCGGAGCTGAGCGGTGCACAGACAGGTATCGTAGGCGTTGATGGCTCCAGATTTTGACCAGTACCTCGCCTGACAGCTCACCGTTTTGACCGCGCCAAATAGGTCAATGAGTCGATTTAGCCGTGACAGGGCACCCACTAGGGGAAACCCAAACAGGTCTAGTTGATACGTCCACTTAGCGGGTGCAGGCCGCTTGGGCGCTAGGTCGCTGTAGCGGACGTAAAACGGGGTACCAATCTGAGGCAAGGCGCTGCGGATGGCCAGGTGAATGCTACTGAGCAACTCAATATGCTCAACATGCAGCAGTTTTTGCTGCGTTTGGGCTAAGGCCAGCAATTCCTTGGCCTCGCTAACGATCAACGCTAGCGGATATTCTACTACCACATGCTTGCCCGCACTCAGCGCTGCCCGGGCGATCGCCGCATGATCCCGGTTGATCGTGGCAATGACGACTAGGTCAATATCCGCCCGTTGAATCAGATCGTCGTAAGTGGTTTCGACCTCGGCTCCATAACTCTGGGCAAATTCTGCTGTTTTATTAGCATCGTGTCCTGCCACCGCCACAAGATCCGATCGCGGATCGGCTTGAAATGCCTCAGCCCGCACTTTGGCGGCATACCCGGTGCCTACTAGCCCTACTTTCACGCCTGTTAGCCCTATTTTCACAAAATAACTCGCTCGTTCCCGATTTATGACTCACTATCGCACTGTGTTGGCGATCGCTTAAGCACGGCGGCAACCGTTGGCAGCGGTGAGACGCTGATGCACCAAGGCTCCGACCCAAACTACTTGGGGTTGCGACAATTCCAGATGCCTCCTTTTTTCTTGTCACAGGAGTGAATCTTTTATGCCTGATCAGGGTGATTTGATTTGCAGATATAAGCAATTCAGGAGCGAATGGTGGTTTTTAATTACGAATCCCATTCATCCCAGCGGTGATCTCAGGTTACAGGTTATAGGTTTT
>CASBQJ010000205.1 GCA_949127705.1 Synechococcales cyanobacterium PMM_0085 | reverse complement strand
TTCCCGCAGGGTGTTGGCAATACCCTCCAGGGTTTGCCACTCTGCCTCCAGCTTGTCGAAGGTTTTGTAGGCATCGTTGCCATCGCCACCGTACTTGCGGGCATAGTCCACCCAGTAGCGCAGGGCTTTGCGTTGGGCTTTCGGGCTGAGTTGCACCTCTCCTGCTTGCGCCTTCAGACCAACAAACTGTTGAAACGCTGTCCACACACCTTCTTTACTGCATCTCAATGCCGTCTCGACATAGGTGCGAGTCAGAGGATGAATGCCATAGGTTCCCCCTTCCATCTGACTAACCAGAGACAGCATCAGTAAGCGTGACAGGGATGTTTCGACCACTGGGCGGGTCAGTTCCGTCACCTCTGTCAAGGCAATCAGGGTTGTAGGGGTCTGAAACACTGTTAACGCCGACAACACCGCCCGGTCATTGGGCTGCAAATCGCGCGCCACATCGGTAAAGAGAAAGCCATAGAGATCCTCAGAACCAGCTGCATCCCGCAATCGCTCCAGAGCGGCAGTCAGGGAATAGCCTTTTTGTGCCACCAGTCCCAGCGTCCAGTCCAGTGCCAGGGGGTTGCCGCCTGCTAGATCATAGAGTTGCTGCTTGACTGCATCATTGGTGGCTTCCAGTTCCCGAGCTAAAGCAGGAGCCAAGCGTCCTTTGTCCTGCATCAACTGATAGGCTTCCAGCAGCGAGAGCTTATCTAGCCGAATCGTCACGGCACTTTCTCCGGTGCGGCGACGGCTGGTGATGATGGCTTTGCTGGCACCGGGCAACTTGCGCAGAAACTCGGCGATTTGATCTCGTTCCTCAGCGGTGAGGGTTTCCAGATTGTCCCAAATCAGCAGCACCCGTCGCCCCCGCAGGGCATCCAGCAGGGCGCGGCGACGCTCGGTGGCATCGGTGATTTTCACAATTTCATCCTGCCCCAAGATCCGGGCAAACTCCCGACAAAAGGCATCCAGGGAGGACAGCGCCAGGGTTTCTTGCCGCACGCCGTCTGGGCTGAGCCAGGTGGTCTTGGCGGAGGCAAACAGGTAGGCATCAAACAGGGCGTGTTGACGGGCACAGTGCGCCACCTCCAGCGCCAGAGCTGTCTTGCCCATGCCGCCAATGCCATCAATGGTAACGCCCCAGCCCCGCTCCTCCGGTGCCAGCGCCTCCAGACATTGAGCCATCTCGGTTTTGCGCCCAACAAACACACTGCCATAGCGGGGCAAGTTATCCGGCACGGTGGCATTGCCGCCCCCCTGCAACTGAGCCAACCGCGCCTTGAGGCTATCCACTTCCTGACGTTTCCCGTCTAGTTGCACCTGTAAGTGGGCTGGAATCGTCAGATTGGTAAAGCCAGCGGCTTGGGTTTCTAAAACAGTCAGCACCATTTGAGCCGTGGTCAGCATTTGCTCTAATTCAGCCCGATCACTCATTGGCGTTCCCTTCCTGCAATCTTGCTGCCAATTCTGCCACCTGTTGCCGTTTTTCCTCTAGCTCAATGCGCAAATGGGCGGGCATTTGCAATTTGCCAAACCCAGCGGCTTGCTCTTCTAAAATTGCCAGGGAACGCCGTGCCATTGCCAGTGCTGGGGTCACCACCTCCTGATTTGTCATCACCCTGGGCAATGCCGAACTCTGCGGTTGACTAGGCAACCCCTTTCCACCCCGCAACAGCGCCACCGGAAAATCCTCCGTTGCCGTATCAAAAAACGGTGTTTGCTCTGCCTGACGCATTGTGCGGGCACTGTCTGCCACCGTTTTGCCCAGGTGGGTCATGACGTTAGAGAGGGTAACTAGGCGATCGCCCGGTTGGTTTGCGGCTCCCTTCAGCGCCTCCAGCAGATGGTAGGTATACAGGCTCAAAGTTTGATCAGGGCGCACCCAAGAACTTTGATTTCCCCGCGATGAGGTGAAAATCGCCCGTCCTTCTCCCTGCTTCAACGCATCCACCACGCCTTTGGGCAACGCCGCTGGCAACCAGTCGGCAGGCAAGTCATCCTTGGCGCTGGCCATGCCCTCGGCATGACAACTATCGATAATTACCCACAGCCGTTTGGCCGTCATCTGGCGTAACTTCTCGGTTAGGGTATCGGCAGCTAGGGCAGTTTGGGAAATAGACTGGCGATCGAAATCATGCTGGAGCAGGTAATAGGCATGGCTGGCAAGGTCAACCATTCCATGCCCAGAGTAGTAGAGCACGATGGTGGCGTCCGAGTCTGCGGCGGCTTTCGCTTGCAGCCAGTCCAGTCCAGCCAAAATGGCGCTGCGGGTCGCGCCCTCGTCATGCAATAGCCGGATATGGTCGGGTGTGGCGGGATACGCACAAAGGTTAGAGTCGATCAAAACTGCTTTCAGTGCCTGAGCATCTTTGACCGTCACAGGCAGTGACCAGCGAGCCTCAGCCGTGTTGCCCACGCCAATCAGCAGCGCGTAACCATGGGTAAATTGTTCAGGCATTTGAGGGCAGCTCCGGCATGGCAATGGTTGCATTTTACCGAAACCGCAGAGCATTGAGAGTTTCAACGCACCCTGTGAGCGGGATCTGTTACCTGCCTACCTACCTACCGATCGAGCAGCTTGCGCCATTCCCGCACGGCAAACGGTGGCACGGTGAGGGTGAGCGAGTCTCCGGTCTGGAGCGACAGCGTCAGGGCTAGCGGCAGGCTGGTTTCTAGCTGCGCCATAATGTCACGAAACTCGTATTCCCCAACGCTGGTAGCGAGGGCTGGGTCGAGAGCGGCGATCGCAAACACATCCGGCGCATCCCACTGGCGACTGCTGCCTGTGGCACTCACATGGAGCGATCGCGGGTGCAGCAGCTCGGCGGCTCCCGGAAAGCCCACTAAGCGCAGGTGCAGAGTCGTCACCTGCCCGTGGTTGACCCGCTTAAACAAAACGGTTTGCCAAGCGCGATCGCCCCCGTCCCGCAACGTTTGCAGCGATCGATACATCACCTGCCCATCGGCTTCGGGGTAGCGGTGAATCGATGCCTGCACCGGACGAGTCAGATGCAGCCAGAGGCACAGCACCAGCGCGATCCCACTCAGCCACCGCAAGAATTTGAACTGACGCATCGGTAAAGGAAAGTCTTAAGCTACCTCTACAACAGTACGCCAAGCAGGCGGCAGAGGACAGGTAAACTGCAGGGTCGCCCCGCTGACCGGATGCAGAAACGTCAGCTGCTGGGCGTGCAGGTAGTAGCCACAGTCACCCGGAACAGCCAGTTTGTGGCCAGTTTCGCGGTTGGGGAGCATCTTGGGCACGCCACCTACACCGTAGAGCGGGTCTTGCCACAGCGGATAGCCCGCTGCCGCCAGGTGAATCCGAATTTGATGGGGGCGTCCGGTCAAAATCGACACGTCCCACAGGCTAGTCTGCTCAAACCGCTGCAAGACGCGGCAGTTGCTGTGGGCAGGTGCCCCGTCTGCGGTGGCGGCATACAGATAGCCCAAGCTGGGATAGGCGAGTTTGCCAATGGGATACGTCAGGGTAAATGTGTCTGCGGTGGGCACACCCTGCGCGATCGCCCAATAGATTTTTTCCATTTGGCGATCGCGCAATTGCTGGCTGAGGCTAGCTCTAGCGGCAGGCGATCGCGCTAGCAGCATTAGCCCCGACGTGCCCCGCCCCAAGCGATGAATCGGCAGCGGTGGCCGCTGCGGATACCGTTGCTGGAGCTGCCACAACAGCGTGTGTTCTAAAAAGCCGCCCCCCGGCAGCACGGGCAATCCAGACGGTTTGGCGATCACCAACAGGTCTGGATCTTCGGCCAAAATCTGAATGTCTAGCGGCACTTCTGGCTCTTGCCAAGGGGGGCGATGGTAGGTAAGCTGCTGGCTCCGAGTCAGCCGAGTGTCGGGTGTGGTCGGCTGGCCGTCGAGCAAAATTTTTTCGGTGAGAATGCGATCGCTCCACTCGGCGCGACTGGAGTGAGCATAGCGCTGACTGTAATAGTCCAACACTGTCCAGCCGTTGGCAGCGGCATCTACTTGCTCTTGATAGCTCCAGCCGCCATTCAGCATGGTTTACGCATCGCTCAGAATTGTGGATTTAATGCCGTGGCCGGGGATGAGGGCGCGGCGGCTGGCCGGGGATGAGGGCACGGCGGCTGGCCGGGGATGAGGGCACGGCAGTGCCGTGCCCCTACGGCCGATGAGGG